>CAYSCB010000077.1:0-10431 GCA_964429335.1 uncultured Aquihabitans sp. | reverse complement strand
ACGGTCCGTTCCAGGATCGCACGCGGCCGCTCCCGGGTCGCACGTCGACTCGACGCCGGGAACCAGGACGCCGCCGATGGCGTCACAGACGTGAGACCACCACGACCATGACCGACCGACCACCCCCGGATCCCGACGAGATCGCCTCAGCCGTCACCGATGGCGAGGCGTCCTTCGACGATGTGAACGCCACCGACGGCGACGTCGGCCTGGTGGCACGCGTGGACGAGTTCCGACGCATCCGCGATGCACACAGGTCGCTGGGGCTCCTCGAGGCGGCTGAATCCACCGGGGTCGACGAGCGGATCGCCACCGCCATGGCGGAGATGCACGACGGTCACGTCCCGCTCCGGAGCACCGATCGTCGCGGGCCGCCGCGAATGCTGATCGCTGCCGGCATCGCCGCCGCCGTGCTCCTGGTGGTCGCCGGCGTCACCGTGATGCGCCCCGGCCGGGACGACACCACGGCCGCCGGTGACAGCTCGGCTGCATCGTCGCTCACCACCCCCCGACAGGAGGCCGCCGGTGGCGCCACCGCCGGCGACGAGAACCGGACGTCGGACAAGACCCTCGTGCCCGGAGATGGGACAGCGCAGGGGGCGGCCGCTGCCGAGGAGCAGTCCCCGATCACAGCACAGTCCACCATCGCGCCTCACGACACGTCCGGCCTCGATCACCTCCCATCCCTCGGCACGTTCACCGACGTCGATCATCTCCTCGATGCCGTCCGGAACATGACCGGGGACATGGTCCCGCTCGACGGAGCCTCGGCCCTCTGTGCGGGTGAGCTCGTCGCCTCACGTGGCACGCTCGCCGGTTCTGCCATCGTCGGTGCCACCGCTGTCGTCGTCATCGTGGCACCTGGAACCGTCACACCCGGAACCGTGACGGTGGTCGACCCTTACACGTGTCGGGTGCTCACCCCCTAGGCTCAGCGCCCATGACCGACCCTGCTGCGTCCCCGGACCGCATCTCGGACCGCACACCGACCGATGCCAGCGGGTCCGACAGCACCGACTGGACCGATCAGGTGACCGCGCTCATCGTGGACACGATCGACAAGGTCCGCACCCACACGACCGGACCGATCCTCGAGGTCTCCAAGGGAATGGTCTACGCGATCGTCGCGATCGTCCTGGCGACACCGGTCCTCGTCCTGTCGGTGATCGGGTTCGTCCGCCTGGTGACCATCTGGGTGCCGGTCTGGGCGACGTACCTCGGTCTCGGGATGATCTTCGTCGTCGTCGGTGTTGTCCTCTGGTCCAAGCGCGGACGGGTTCCGACCTGACATCGCGCACCCCACTGCTGACATCGCCGACCACCGCATCACAGCCGTCCAAAGGACTCCCATGCCCGAACTGCGCAACGTCGTCATCGTCGGATCCGGCCCTGCCGGGTTGACCGCCGCCATCTACACCGCACGGGCCGACCTGCAACCGCTCCTGGTCGAGGGTGAGCCCTCGTCCACCAGCGACCAGCCCGGCGGACAGCTCATGCTGACCACCGAGGTGGAGAACTTCCCCGGCTTCCCGGACGGGATCATGGGCCCCGAGTTGATGGCGAGCTTCCGCCAGCAGGCGGAGCGGTTCGGAGCAGAGATCGTGACGGCGAAGGTGTCGCGGGTCGACCTGTCCGAACGCCCGTTCGGGGTCTGGATCGGCGATGCCGCCGCGACCGAACCCACCTACCTCGCGCGGTCGGTGATCATCGCGACCGGCGCCAGCTCGCTGATGTTGGGACTCGAGTCCGAGGCCCGCCTCCTGGGCCACGGCCTGTCGACGTGCGCGACATGTGACGGGTTCTTCTTCCGTGATCAGGACATCGTCGTCGTCGGTGGCGGCGACTCGGCACTCGAGGAAGCGCTGTTCCTGACGAGGTTCGCCCGGAGCGTGACGATCGTGCACCGCCGCAAGGAGCTGCGCGCATCGAAGATCATGCAGGACCGGGCCTTCTCCAACGACAAGATCACCTTCCGCTGGGACACCGTCGTCGACGACATCCTCGGCACCGACCGGGTCGAGGGCGTCCGGCTCCGCAACGTGCTGACCGACGAGATCGTCGACCACCCGGCCACCGGCGTCTTCGTGTCGATCGGACATCGCCCGAACACCGACCTCTTCGTCGACCAGCTCCCGCTCAAGGACAACGGGTACCTCATCACGGAGTCCGACTCGTCCCGCACCGCCGTCGAGGGCGTCTTCGCGTGCGGTGACGTCCAGGACGACTGGTACCGCCAGGCGATCACCGCAGCGGGCTCGGGCTGCATGGCCGCCATCGACGCCGAGCGATGGCTCGAGACCCAGGGCCACTGATCGGTCTCGGCGCCGTGGCACGCGGCCGCCGATCGGCAGTGCTGGAATGGTCGGTACGCGAGCAACCCCCGCTGTCCAGAACCCACCGGACGACCAGACCCCCCACCAACGAGGAGTGAGCCACATGGGCTCGATCATGCAGCTGAGCGATGCGACCTTCGACGAGGAGATCGGTTCCTCCACCGAGCCGGTGCTCGTCGACTTCTGGGCCGAGTGGTGCGGTCCCTGCAAGATGATCGCACCGATCCTCGAGGAGATCGCCGAGGAGCACGATGGCAAGGTGCGCATCGCCAAGGTCAACGTCGACGACAATCCGAACCTCGCGATGAAGTTCAACGTGATGAGCATTCCCACGATGATCGTCTTCAAAGATGGCGTCGAGGACCACAGGATCGTCGGAGCGAAGGGCAAGCCTCAACTGCTCGACGATCTTCGACCGTACATCCAGGGGTAGACATCACTCTGTCGACCCTGCCCCTCAGCGTCGGATCCAGCGGTACGACCGTCGCCGATCTCCAACGGCGTCTTCGCGCCGCCGGACAGGACATCACCGACCCCGCCGGCGAGTTCGGTGCTGCCACCGAAGCGGCCGTCGCCGACTTCCAGGTCCAGGCGGGACTCCCCCGCGATGGGATCTGCGACGCTGCGACCTGGGCGGCTCTGGTGGAATCGGAGTTCGGCCTCGGCGACCGACTCGTGTGTCTCCGGTCCCCGATGATGCGAGGCAACGACATCTCCGAGCTGCAACTCCGCCTCGGAGCCCTGGGCTTCGACGCCGGTCGGGTCGATGGCATCTTCGGTCCGGCGACGCGTGCCGCTGTGGGTGAGTTCCAGCGCAACGCAGGCCTCGTCACCGATGAGGTCTGCGGCCCTGACACCGTGGAGGCGTTGCGGCGCCTCGAAGGGCGGGCCGGACGGTCGACCGTCACCGCTGTACGGGAACGTGATCGACTCCGACGATCGCTGCGTTCCCTGACGTCGCTGCGCGTCGCCGTCGGCGCCGATGCATCGCTGCAACCGATCGTCGTCCGTTTGGCGGCGTCGTTGCAGGATGCCGGCGCGAGTGTGCTGCTGCTCGAGGGCGACTGGTCCTCGCAGGCCTCGGCCGCCAACGCGTTCAGCGCGGACGTGTACCTGGGACTCGCCCTGGCGACGACCACCTCGATCGAAGCCAGCTACTTCGAGGTGGAAGGCTTCGCCTCGATCGGTGGTCGCCACCTGGCCGAGCTCGTCGTGGACGAGATGCCTGCCGCCCCTGGTTGGGAGTTCGGCACCGTCGTGGGCATGCGTCTCCCGATCCTCCGGGAGACGCGCAGTTCTGCGGTCCTCGTGCAGCTCGGCGATGCCACCCTGGTCGAGGAGAGCAGCGACCTCGTCATCGCCTCGCTCCAGCGGGCACTCGACCTGTGGGCCGGTGATCCGGTCGCTGAGACGACGACCACCCCCGAAGCCTGCGGCTGACTCCACCTCGATGACGACCTGAGGTTCAGCGGGCTCCTTGCCCTGCACTTCAGGGTTCGCCTTTCCCACAGGGTTGTGCCCAGCCTGTGGACAACCCTTCGCCTCCCGACGAGGGGGAGACTTCGTGGCCTGTTTCACAAGTAGAGGATGAACCTCTACCTCAACTCTCAGCGTCGATGATTCGCCGGTAGATGCGTTCGAGGTCTTCGAGGTTGGCGAACTCGATGACCACCTTCCCCCGTTTCGCCGTCATCGAGATCGACACACGCGTGTCGAGGTGCTCCGCCAGGAGCTCCTCGAGCTCGAGAAGCCCTGGTGGCCTGAGCGGTGACGACGTCGAACCGGAGCGCGCCCGGCCAGGATCCTCTGCCTGCTCGTCACCGCCTGACATCGGTTCGGCATCGAGGTGCGCTTCGAGCTCCAGACGCTCACGCACCAACTGCTCGACATCCCGGACGCTCAGGCCTTCCGCCACCGCTCGCCGAGCGAGGGCTTCCTGGTAGGCCCGATCCGGATGACCGAGGATCGCCTTCGCATGACCGGCGCTGAGCAGCTGGTCACCGACGAGCCGCTGCACTGCTGGCGGGAGCTGGAACAACCGGAGCAGGTTCGTCACCGCCGACCGGCTGCGCCCGACACGCTGAGCAACCTGCTCCTGGGTGTAGGCGAAGTCCTCGATGAGCTGCTGGTAGGCCGCTGCCTCCTCCAACGGGTTCAGATCCTGTCGGTGCAGGTTCTCGACGAGGGCCTGTTCCAACGACGACACGTCGTCTGCTGTGCGGATGACCACCGGGACCGTCCGGAGGCCTGCACGCTTCGCAGCACGGAGGCGTCGCTCGCCGGCGATCAGCTCGAAGCCGTCGGTCATCTCGCGCACGAGCACCGGCTGCAGGACGCCGAGCTCCTTGATGCTCTCAGCCAACCCCTCCAACGACTCCTCGTCGAAGGAGCGTCGCGGCTGCAGCGGGTTCGGCCTGATGACCTCGATCGCCAGCTCGCTCAGTCCGACCGCAGCAGCCGCTTCCGGATCCTCTCCGGCACCCGCCGGGATGAGCGACGTCAGACCCCGCCCCAGACCTCCCTTACGCGCCACCGCTGACCTCCCGTGCCAACTCCCGGTAGGCGACCGCCCCACGGGAGCTCGGATCGAACGTTGTGATGGGTTGGCCGAACGACGGCGCCTCGGACAGTCGGACGTTCCGTGGGATCATGTTCCGACAGACCCGCGGCCCGAAGTGCGCTCGAACCTCCCGAACCACCTGCTCCGCGAGCTTCGTCCGGCTGTCGTACATCACCAGGACGATCCCGCTGATCTCGAGTGCTGGGTTCAGGTTCGTCCTGACCAGCTCCACGTTCCGGGTGAGCTGAGCCAGCCCCTCCAGTGCGTAGTACTCGCACTGGATCGGAACCATCA
Source organism: uncultured Aquihabitans sp. (assembly GCA_964429335.1). Classification (GTDB taxonomy): domain Bacteria; phylum Actinomycetota; class Acidimicrobiia; order Acidimicrobiales; family Microtrichaceae; genus Dermatobacter. The sequence goes on along the minus strand of CAYSCB010000077.1, from coordinate 5,244 downwards.
CCTCCGTGGCTGCGACCAACCCGTTGACGGTCAGCAGCCCCAACGACGGCGGGCAGTCGATCAAGATGAAGTCGTAGTCATCGAGGATCTCGGCGATGGCACGCTTGAGCCGTGATTCGCGGCTGAACGCCGGAACGAGCTCGATCTCCGCTCCGGCGAGATCGAGGCTCGCCGGAGCGACGAAGAGGTTCTTGACCTCCGTCGGCTCGATGCAGTCCTCGAGCGCGACGTCGTGCAGCAACACGTCGTACATCGTGTGGTCGAGGGAGCGGTAGTTGATGCCCAGTCCCGTCGTCGCATTGCCCTGTGGATCCAGGTCCACCACCAGGGTTCGGTGATCCAACTCGGCGAGCGCCGCACCCAGGTTGACGGTCGTGGTCGTCTTCCCCACCCCGCCCTTCTGGTTGGCGACCGCTATCACGCGCGGGAGAGGACGTCCGCTGATCCCGCTGGGCTCCACCTCGGAAGCAACCGCCGGGATCACGCTTGTTGCAGCCGTTGCCGCTGAGCCGGGGAGCGCTGGGTCGGCGAGCGCGGCCACCGCTGCGTCGCCCTGGTCCATGCCCCGGTCGGCCTGCTCTCCGGGAGTCGCGTCGCCGCCAGGTGGAGCACCGACGGCCCCTCCGTCAACCTCAGCGACCTCCCACGGCGATGTGGGATCGTGCGGTCGCGGTTCGGGTGGAAGATCAGACATCCAGGTCTCCAGGTCCCCGCCAGCGGTCACCGCACCGTCCGGTCGGGCACGGCCCGGTCGGGCACTCGCCCTATCCTTCCCTGCCCATCTACCGGGGTCAAGGATCCTCGATCGATCAGAGTCGAACACGTTCCACGTGGAACACCATCCCCTGCTCCTGCCCACCGAACTCGTGCTGGGGTCGGGGCCGCCGGGATGTAGCTATCTCCCCTCGTGCCTGATGACGGCTCTTGCCTCCTTCGAGTCGACGAGGTCGACCTCCGGTGCCGGTACCAGCCCCTTCGATCCCGGATCTCGATCCTGGCCAGCTCCGCCTGGAACTGGTACGACTGCCTGCAGGTCGTGGTGACAGGGGACGGGTTGCCGGCGTTGTTCCTCTTCCCCCGGGCTCCTGGATCCGTCACGTGATCGATCGTCGTCTCATCAGAGATCATCAGCGTCTGACACAGCTCATCTCCACCCGAACCTGCTCGCACCGGCAGGCGGATGCTTCCGGGAGTGCACTCGTCATCCCGCTGGACATCGCTGACGCTTCTACATCAGGACATCGGTAGCGGTTCTGGAGCTGTTGGTGATGCGATGGCTCCTGATCTGTGGACACGGGTGGTTCCGGGACACGGGTGGTTCCGGGACACGGGTGGTTCCAGGACGATGTCGAGGAGAGCGCTGGTCGATGTCTGTGTCCCGCTGGCTCGACAGGCTGTCGTTCGCCGCCACCATCGACGAGCTCCAGACCCACGTCGATCGCCTCGACGTCGTCGACGAAACTGATCTGCTGAGGCATCACATCAGCGCCCTCATCCCCTCGATGCCCACTCACCCTCGATGCCCACTCACCCTCCCTGCTCGCTCACGATGGGGGAAGGAGCAGCGATGACGACCGGGGGTGGCGTTCGCGGTCGACGACGGTCTCCTCCACCCGACAGTCCCGACCAGCATCGACAGTCCCGACCAGCATCGACAGTCCCGACCAGCATCGACATGTGGCGTTCCACGTGGAACGTCACATGCCGTCAGAGTCACACGTCATCAGAGTCACACCTCATCAGAACAGTCGCACGTCATCAGAACAGTGGACGCCGAGATGGGACTCCGACCCGTCTGGGTATCCACTCCGGTACGGCGGCGACGACGTCGATGCACCGGATCGAGCTCGCTCCCTCATGGACGGTCGATCGCGCACGCACACCGATCTCGGCAAGGCGTTCCACCGGCCAACGCTCGTCATCGTCGTCGGGTGGTTCGCTGACCAGGAGGGAGCCGCCGGGCGAGCGGAGGAACCCGAGCGCGCATTCGAGGGTGACGGCGGGCCGACCGAAGGATCGCGCCGTGACGACATCGAAAGCGCCTCGCCAACGGAGATCACGGGCAACCTCCTCTGCACGACCACGCAGCACGTGTGTGCTGGTGCTCACACCGAGTTCGTGGGTCGCCCGTTCGAGGAAGTCGGTACGGCGTCTCGCCGCGTCGAGGAAGACCAGGTCGATGTCCGGCCGAAGCACCGCCACCACGAGGCCGGGTACTCCCCCACCCGAACCGAGATCGAGCACCCGGATCGCTGTCGGTACTGCTCGTGGAGGGGCGCAGAGGTGCAGCACCCGGAGGAACGCGGCCCCGTTCGCGATGTGGTCGTCGATGTCACCCGGACCCAGGAACCCGATCTGCCTCGACCGCTCCAGGACGGATCGGAGTGCTTCCAACGCTGAGGCGTCGACCGGTTCCTGCATGTCTGTTCGATCGCTCGAAGGCGGACCGGAACGACCTCACGCTGGTCTGAGCACGACCCGCCGACGTGGATCCTCACCGATGGAGCCCGAGGTCACGCCCTCCAGATCGGACACGGTGTCGTGGACGACCTTCCGATCGGCACTCGACATCACCTCGAAGGTCACCTCGACTCCCTCGTCGATCGCACGTCGAGCTGCCTCGTCCACGAACGATGCCAAGGCCGCCCGACGCATCTCGCGGACGCCCGCGACATCGATCACGACCTTCGCATACTCACGACCGTCGGCGTGGCGCTGCAACACGTTGCGGGCGATCTCCTGGATCGCATCCAAGGTCGTCAACCGGGGGCCGATCAACAGGCCGACCTCGCTCCCGTCGATCGTCCCTCTGAGCACGTCCTCGTCCATGTCGACATGAGCTGTCGCCTCGAGGCCCATCGATGTGGTCAGTCCTTCGAGGAACGTCTTCACGACCTGGCACTGCTCCGTGGCATCCATGACCTCACGCTCCTTCTTCGCTGTCGCGTTCTTTCCTGTGGTGCCGGACCGCTGACCGGCATCAGCGTCGGTTCGGGCAGCATCTGCACGACCTGCGGCGTCGTCCTGCTTCTTGGCATCCTGCTTCTTGGCGTCCTGCTTCTTGGTTGCCCCGGTTTTCTGGCTTCGACCTCGGTTCGACTGCTCGCCATCGCCTCGTTGTTCAGAGCGATCGCCCTTGGTACGACGACGACGCTCGGTCTTGGGTCGGGGCGCCCGTGGCTGCACCCGGGCACGAACTCGACCAACTCCACGGGTTCGCCCGAACAGACCGGAGCGCGGTTCTTCGATCACCTCGAACTCGGCGTCCTGCTCATCGACCCCGAGACGATCCAGTGCGGCTTCCTTCGCTTCCTCGACGGTCTTGCCCGTCGTCTCCACCCATTCCACGTTCCGGTTCACTCCTTGTCGTCGCCGACATCCTCGGCGTTGCCGTTGCGGTCTTTCGACGAACCCCTGGACTCTCCCGAGCGTCGTGGGTTCACCGACCGCTTGGAACCCGACCCGGAACGCCGACTGCCGGGGTCACCCGTTGCGTTCTGGCGGGCCTTCTGACTGCGGACCGACGTCCCCTCGGTCCTCGGTCGGTCGTCGTCCGCCCCCGTTGCCTTCGCCGCCTTCTTGGAACGTGCTTCCGAGGGCTTCGAGGTTCCCGACGATGACGTGCGCTCCGTCCCGGTCGTCTCGATCGGTCCCTTCTCGTGTTCCTTCCGGTAGACGCTCCGGGTGATGTAGGCGTTCGTCCCGATCCGACAGACGTTCTGCGTCGCCCAGTACAGCGCGAGCCCGGACGGGAATCCGAACGAGAAGATCGGTAGGAAGAACGGCATGATCTTCATCAGCATCTGCTGTTGTGGGTTGGCGGCTGCGGCCGCCTTGTTCCGGGCTTGCAGCTGGCGGTTCTGGTACAGGCCCGTGAGCAGGATGACGACCAGCAGCACGAAGTAGGGGATCGCGATCAGGAGCCCGATCTTCATCGCCTGTGCCGCGGAGATCGCGAGGTCCATCCCGAAGAAGTTCATCTTGTTCGTGTGTGACAGCGACTGGTACAGCTCCGTCGTGTGCTTCAGGTGCTCCGGTCGGAACAGCTGGTCCTCGAAGATCCACGGTGTCAGTCGCACACCCGTCCCGGACTGCCCGGCGATGTGACCGATCCCCGATCCGAGACCGCCCTGACGCGTCGTGAGACCGCGCAGCAGCCGGTACATGATGAAGAAGACCGGCATCGTCGCCAGGATCGGGAGACAACCCCCGAGCGGGTTGATGCCGTTCTCCTTGTAGAACTTCATCAGCTCAGCGTTGAGCTGCTCGCGATCGTCTTTGTACTTCGCCTGCAGGCGCTTCATCTCGGGTTGGAGTCGCTGCATCTGCAACATCGACCGGGTGCTCTTCACCGTCAGCGGCGTGATGAGCACCATCACGAGGACGGTCAGCAGCATGATCGAGATCCCGTAGTTGGGGATCAAGGTGTAGAAGAAGTTGAGGACGCTGCCCAGCGCCTCGAAGAACCCTTCGAACATCAGGTCGCCTTCCTGGAGGAATGGGTCGTGGCTCGACGTCCCGTGCCATCACGGGACGACGACGGCACCGGGTCGTAACCGGAGGTTCCCCAGGGGTGGCACCGGCCGAGTCGCCGTGCTGCGAGCCAGGAGCCCCGGACCGCTCCGTGGATCTCGATCGCCTCGATGGCGTAGGTCGAGCAGCTGGGAACGTGACGACACGGCGACGGTCGCCCCGCGGCCGCCATCTGGTACACGCGCACCAGACGTGTCAGACCCCGCCCGGCCAACGACGGACGCGGTCCTGGTGCCGATGAGGATGTGACAGAATTCACATTCCCCTGGAGGACGTCCGACTGCTCGTCGGCGCTCATCGGCCGATCGCTCGATCGAACGCCCCGCGGAGATCCTCCGACAGATCCGCGTAGCTCCGGCCACGGGCGTCGGGGTTCACGATCACGAGATACCAACCGGGACGGATCGGTCGCTCCCGATCCAGCTCGGCAAGGATCGCCCGCACCTGACGACGCAGGCGATTGCGGACCACCGCCGGGCCCACGCGTCGACCGATCGCCGTCGCCGCACCGGCTCCGGCTCCCTCGTCGGCGTCCCGTTCGGCCACGACGACGGTGAACGGCCCCCGCCGAAAACGTGGAGCAGGCGGCGCGAAGCGTCTGAACACCGATCGTCGTGTGATCCGTTCCAGCACCGGCCAACTCCGACCCCGCGCGCGGTCACGAGCACCTGAGCGCTGCGATCAGGCCGACAGACGCTTGCGCCCACGACG
>CAYSCB010000076.1:0-10447 GCA_964429335.1 uncultured Aquihabitans sp. | reverse complement strand
CTGCCGGCTCCATCGTCACGCCGTAGAGCACGTCGGCGGCCTCCATCGTCCGCTTCTGGTGGCTGACGATGATGAGCTGCGCGGCGGAGCGGAACTCTGCGACGAGGTCGAGGAACCGGTGCAGGTTCACGTCGTCGAGAGCGGCTTCGACCTCGTCCATGACGTAGAACGGCGACGGCCGCGAGCGGAACACGGCGAACAGGTACGCGAGCGCCGTCAGGGACCGCTCACCACCGGACAGCAGCGACAGCTTGCGGACGTTCTTGCCCGACGGTCGGGCCTCCAGCTCGATCCCTGTCTCGAGGAGGTTGTCGGGGTCGGTCAGCTTCAGCCGTCCCTGGCCGCCGGGGAACAGCGTCTCGAACAGGAGGGTGAAGTTGGTGCTGACGTCCGCGTAGGCGGCGGAGAACACGTTGACGATCTCCTCGTCGACCGCCCTGATCACCTTGTTCAGCTCACGTCGTGTCTGGCGGATGTCGTCGAGCTGGCCCTCGAGGAAGGTGCTGCGCTCGGACAGCTCCTCGAACTCCTGGAGCGCGAGCGGGTTGATCGGACCCATCAGCCGCAGCTCGCGTTCGAGCTCGCGGATCCGCGCGGTTGCCGACACGCCGTCGGGCAGCAGCGGGCACTCCGACGCGATCGCGACGTCGGGTTCGGTGTCGAGGTCGTGTCGGAGCTGCTCGGTCGCGGCGTCGAGCCGCAGTCGCGCCTCCGCATCGGCGATCTCGGCCTTCTGCAGCCTCGCCCGGGCCGCTTCGAGCGCGCCCTCGGCCTCGGAGCGCTCTCGACGGAGCGCGTCGAGCTGCGCGGTGACCTCACGGGTCGCCTCGGACTGACGACGACGCTCGTCGCGCAGCGTCGCGAGCGCGGGTTCGATCCTCGACAGGCGGTCGACGACGAAGGCCTGCAGCCGGTCGGTGGCGTCGATCCGGGCTTCGAGCAGGATCCGGCGCTCCGCCGCGGCGTCGACCTCGGCACGGTTGCGGTCGATCCGTTCGCCGATCTGGGAGAGTCGGGCCGAGACGTAGCGGCGACGCTCGTCGATCGCCGCGGCCCGGACCTCGATGTCGGTGCGCCGCGCCCGGATGTCGGCCGCAACGGCGTCGAGGACGTCACGCGCTTCGCTCATCCGTCGGGCGCGTTCACCGAGCTCGACCTCCGCCGCCTCGAGCGCGGGCAGCTGCTCGGTCAGCTCGGCGGAGCGGATCTCCTCGCGGGAGAGTCGCTCGGTGAGCTCGCTCACGTGCGCGACCAGCGCATCGAGCTCCGCTCCCGCTTCGTCGATGTCACGTCCGAGGCGCTCGGCGCGCTCGCCGAGCCGTCGACGTTCACCGCCGGCCTGATCACGGAGCCGTTGGGTCTCCTGTTCGACCCGGCGGGTCTCCGCGACCTCCGAGCGTGCGATCTCGACATGTCGACGAGCGTCGTCACGACGGTCTGCAGTGTCTCCGGCCCTGCGACGGGCCTCCTCGAGCGCCGCACCGGTGGCGCCGGCACCGGCCGCCCGCAACCTCCATCCCGTCACGGCGAAGCGGTCGCCACGTCGCGTCACCACGACCGCCGACGGTTCCGTCATCGATGCGGTGACCGCGGCGTCGAGGTCGCCGTCCATGACGACTGCCCGCTCGAGCAGCGCGTCGAGCAACGCCTCGATGCCGCCGCTGGCGGGACCGGCGGTCGTCGCGGCGCGGACGTGGCCGCGGAGCGGCTCACCCGGACCGAGCGGCGACGGGGGTGCACCGCGCGGCCGGTCGGCCCCGAGTGCGAGCACCGCACCACGATGATCGCCCGATTCGAGCGCTGCCAACGCGCGTCGCGCAGCGTCGGTGTCAGCAACCACGACGGCACCGAGCGCGTCGGAGGCCGCCGCTTCGAACGCCTCTTCCCAACCCGGATCGACGTCGACGAAGTCGAGGAGCGTGCCGAGCACGCCGTCGAGGCCCGCGAGCCGCTCGGCTCCGGCGCGCTGGCGAGCCTCGTCAAGGGCCATCGTCAGTGCGTCCACACGTGCCGCCCACGCAGACGCGTCCGCCTCGGCGTCGGTCGCCGCGTCCTCGGCGGCGGTCAGCTGCTGTTCCGCACGAGTGCGGGCATGGACGGCGTCGGTCGCTGCCAGGTCGAGTCCGGGCGCTGCGACGTCGGCTGCTGCGATCGCCGTCGCGGTGGCGGATCGTTCACCGTGCAGCCGTTCGAGTCGTTCGCGCAGGCTCGTCTGTCGATGGGCGAGGCGTTCGCGGTCCGCCGCGGTCCGCTCGACCGCCGAGCGCAGCGCCGCCAGCTCCCCCCGGACAGCCGACGCCTCGCCGCTCGGGACCGGGACGCCGTCGCCCCACTCATCGGTGAACGACGCTCGCCGCGAGGCCTGCTCGTGCTCTGCCTCGTCGAGCAGCGCCGACTCCTCGGTGATCGAGCGGCCGTCACGGTCGATCTGGTCGAGCTCGTCGGTGAGCTGGTGCTGTTCTGCCTCGAGCGATGCGACCACGGCCGCGTCGATAGACGCGTCGAGCTCCCGTTCGAGGTTGCGCCGGCGTTCGCTCAGCAGCGCCCGCTGCCCTCGACCCTTCTCGGCGAGCTTCTCGTAGCGGACGAGCACGTCGCCCAGGTCCCGTCCACCGAGCGCCGACAGCTGCGCCTCCGTCGCGACGCTCCGCGCGTCGAGGCCCGCGAGCGACGCGCGGAGTCGTCGATCCTCGTCCCGCAGCTCGGCCTGGTTCCGTGCCGAGTCCTCGAGCTGGGCCCGCAGCCGCGCCAGGTCCCTGCCCGCCACGTACACACGCAGTGCCGTCAGCTCGCCGACGAGGTCGCCGTGGCGACGCGCAGCGTCCGCCTGGCGCTCCAGCGGTCGCAGCTGCCGGCGCACCTCCCGGAGCAGGTCGTTGATCCGGGTGAGGTTCACCTCGGTGGCCTGCAGGCGACGCTCGGCACGCTCCTTGCGACGCCGGTACTTGAGGACGCCGGCGGCCTCCTCGATGATGAGCCGGCGCTCCTCCGGACGTGCGTTGAGGACCGCGTCGATGTTGCCCTGGGAGATGATGACGTGCTGCTGACGGCCGACACCGGAATCCGACAGCAGCTCCTGGATGTCGAGCAGGCGACACGGCACGCCGTTGATCGCGTACTCGCTGTCACCGCTGCGGAACAGCAGCCTTGTGATCGTCACCTCGGTGAACTCGATCGGCAACAGCCCCGCGGAGTTGTCGATCGTGAGGGACACCTCCGCCCGACCCAGCTGGGACAACCGCGACGTCCCGGCGAAGATCACGTCGTCCATCTTCTGGGAGCGCACCGCTGAGGGCGCCTGCGCTCCGAGCACCCAACCGATCGCGTCGACCACGTTGGACTTGCCCGACCCGTTCGGCCCGACGACCACGGTCACACCCGGCTCGAGGGTCAGCGTCGCCGGTTCGGCGAAGGACTTGAACCCCTTGATCTGCAGCGACTTGAGGAACACCGGATCCTCCGCTCAGACCTGGGTCTGTTCGCAGAAGTACGTGTAGCCGTTGCCGAATCGGGCCTTCACGATCGGGCCACGAGCACGGGGGCTCATCTCACCGTCGCGCTTGTAGACGGTCAGGTACTCCGCGTACTCACCCGGCTTGCCCGACAGCGACACCCAGCCGTCATCGCCCAGCGACGTCCCGCCGTACTTCACCGCATCGTGCACGGTCTCCACCGTTGCGCGGTACAGGCGACGGATCTCCTGCGCCGACAGCGTCGTGGTCCGCCGGTCGTAGCGGAGCCCGGCGTGGAAGAGGATCTCGTCGGAGTACATGGGTCCGATCCCGACGAGGAACGTCGGGTCCATCAGGACCGACTTCAGCCTCCCGTCACGGCGCAGCAGCCGCTCACCGAACGACGTCCAGGAGATCGGCTCGTCCACGGCGTCGAGTCCGGCGCCGGCGAGCTCCGGATGGACATCGGCGAGCTCCTCGACACCGATCAGCTCGACCGTCGAGGTCTTCTTCGGGTCAGCGATGCGGAGCTGGCCGCCCTGGGTGAACGTGATCACGACGCCAGTTCCGGGATCCGGGGGATCCTTGAGCTGACGCTTGACGAGGCGACCCCGTTCGCCGAGCGAGATCGTGAGCAGGTGCGTGTCATCGACGCCCAACAGCAGCAAGGTGGCCTTGCGGTCGACACCGGTGATCTTCGCGCCGGTCAGCGCCGTGGTGAACGCCTTCTTGGTCGGGATCTTCACGAAGCCCGTCCCCGGCACCTCGACCGACTTCACCTTCTTGTCGACGACGTCGCGCTCGAGGTCCCGACGCAACAGCTCCAGTTCCGGTAGCTCAGGCATCTCGGTCCTTCCCCCCTCCGTCGGTCTCCACCGACGCCAGTTCATCGGCCAGGTGCATCGCCGCCACCCGCGCCGCGGCCTGCTCCGCTTCCTTCTTCGTCCGTCCGTCACCGCTGCCCCACGGTCGGTCGGCGAAGTACACCACCGCGTGGAACTCCTTCGCGTGCTCCGGGCCCGACTCCGACAGCTGGTAGACGGGCAGCTCACCGAAGCGGCGTGCCGCCAGCTCCTGCAGGCGGGACTTGTGGTCACTCGCCACATCGCCCGACACGACACCGTCGATGCGTTCGGAGAGCAGGTCCAGCACGACCGTCCGGGCCGCGTCGATCCCGCTGTCGAGGTACACGGCGCCGATCACGCTCTCCATCGCGTCGGCGAGGATGGAGGTCTTCCGTCGACCTCCGGTCGCCTCTTCTCCCTTGCCGAGCATGAGGACATCTCCCAGACCGACGGAACGGGCGAACCCGGCCAGCGCGATGGCGCTGACGAGCTCCGAACGGCGACGGGCGAGCACGCCTTCGCTCGAACCGGGCGAGACCTGGAACAGGTGATCGGTCACGACCAGTCCCAGGACCGCATCGCCCAGGAACTCGAGGCGTTCGTTCGAGTCGACACCACCGTGCTCGGCACACCACGAACGGTGCCGGAGCGCGAGGTCCAACAGCTCGTCGTCGCCGAAGCGGTAGCCGAGGCGGCGACACAGCGCCTCGCGGGAGGTTTCCTTGACGGCGACGTCGGTGCCGGATCCGGGCTCAGAGCCGTGCGAGGACGTAGTCGACGGCATCTCGCACGGTCTTCAGATCCTCGAGGTCTTCGTCCTCGATGCGGAAGCCGACGCTGCGCTCCCCCAGTTCGTCTTCGAGGGCCTCGACCAGCTCGATCAGCGCGAGCGAATCCGCGTGGAGGTCCTCGGCGAAGGAGTCCCCCTCGTCGATCGACGTCGGGTCGATCTCCAGGATGTCGGCCAGCCGGTCCTTGACGAGCTGCAACACCTCCGGACGCTCGATCGGACCCTGTTGTATGTGGGTCTCCGCAGGCACGATTGCTACCGCTCTCCTCGATGCTCACCCGGGGACCGACCCCGGGATGTGTGGCCGGTCACTGTAACCGCCCCGCCGGGCTGGGGCCGCGATGGACGGTCCGCCAGGTCGAGGCGATGGCCTGCTCAGTCGACGTCGATCGCCTGACGGCCCCCGTACCATCCGCAGTTGCCGCAGACGACGTGGGGCTGCTTGACGGCGTTGCAGCGGGGGCAGACGCTGCGAGCCGGCGCCTTCAAGGTCCAGTTGGACGCCCGCCGGCTCCGGCTCTTCGCCTTCGAGGTCTTCTTCTTCGGAACTGCCATCGTTGGTCTCGGTTCGCGCTTCGGATCGGGTGTGTGGATGGGCGGTCCGGCCGAGGCCTGGATCCGGATCAGGCGCCGCAGGACCGCCTTCGGCCCGAGCGCAGCGGATCACTCTAGCCGATCGTCGGAACCCTGGTCGAAGCGCAGCGCGTCGAGCGCCGCCCACCGGGGATCTGTCCGCTCCTGGACGTCCTCGGCGGTTCGCACCGGGAAGGTGTCCGGAGCCGGGCCGACGCAGTCCTCGGTGCACAGCGGCGCCAGCGGGAGCGCCAGCACAGCAGTGTCGTGCACGAGCGGACCGAGGTCGACCGAGTCGCCGTCGAGGGGGAGGAGGTCGTCATCGGTGGGTCGATCGGCATAGACCTCGCGGAGTCGGACCTCGGCGATCCCGGTGGTCTCCTCCAGGCATCGCCGGCACGGTCCCGTCCAGGGCACCCGCAGGGTCCCGGTCACGGTGATGCCGTCGCTCAGCGACTCCAGCACGACGTCGAGGTGACCGGATGCTCCCGCCGGCACCGCTGCGGTGCTCACCTCGATGCCGTCGAGGTCGATGTCGCGATCCACCCGCATGCGCTCGCCGGGATGGCGTCGGAGCTCCGACACCCCGATCCTCAGTCCTCTGACGCTCGCCGTCACGTGGGATCAGGGCTCCTGGTCGTACACCCGGGGTTGCGATCCCGTCCGCGGCTCGGCCAGGTCGCCGAGCTCGGCCTCCTCGATCGTCGGCGCAGCCAGACGGTCGCGACCCGCCGAGACCGCACGGAGGATCTTCGCGAGGACGTTCTCGAAGCTGGCGAGCTTCTGGTCGCAGTAGTCCTCCGCCTCCCGTCGCATGCGTCGAGCGTCGGCCTCGGCGTCCTCGGTGACCTGCCGGGCGTACGCGTCAGCCGCCTTCGCGACCTCGGTCCTCTGCACCATGTTCGCGGCGGTGGCCCGCGCCTCGGCCTTGATCTCCTCACCGTCGCGCCGTGTCCGTGCGAGGAAGTCCTCACGCTCCTTGAGCAGCCACCGCGCCGAGCGCAGCTCGTCCGGGAGGCGCCGCACGGCATCGTCGAGCAGCTCCAGCAGGTCCTCGCGGTTGACCCGCACCGACGACGACATGGGGATCCCCGGCGCCGAGTCGATGATCCCGATGACCCGCTCGAGGATCTCCTGCGTCTCGGGCATCCGGTAGTCGTCGCCGGCGTGGGCCCGACGGACCCCCGACCGGCTCTCCGGCTGCGCGGGCTCCCCCTCCCTCGGCGACTCATCGGCCGGGGCGCTCACCGTGTCCCTCCGAAGCGCTCCTGCAGGCAGTCCGCGACGGGCGCCGGCACCATCGGCCTCACGTCCCCACCGAACCGAGCGACCTCGCGGATCAGCTTGGATGCCAGGAACGAGCTCTTCGACGCCGACGGGATGAACAGGGTGTCGAGACCCGAGATCGAGCGGTTCATCTGCGCCATCTGCAGCTCGGACTCGAAATCCGACACGGCCCGGAGCCCCTTCACGATGAAGTTCGCGCCGACGTCACGGGCAAGATCGACCACCAGGGTCGAGAACATGGTGACCTCGACGTTGCCGAGGTGCGCCAACGACTTCTCGATGAGCTCCTGGCGTTCCTGCAACGAGAACAGGGGCTCGCCCTTCTGGGGGTTGCGCATGGCCGCCACGACGACGCGGTCGAACAGCTTCGCTGCCGTCTCGACGATCTCCACGTGACCGTTGTGGATCGGGTCGAACGACCCTGGATACAGGACGGTGGTCACCGCGGGCGCTCCGCGGGGCCATCGGCGTCCACAGGTGGGTCGTGCGTCTGGGCCTGGAACGTGATCATCGTCACCACCGTACCGCCGTACCGCCGCTCCCTCAGGATGTCGCCATCCGCTGCGGCGACCTGGGTGACGACCTCGGGTACGAGCGGCCGGTCCGATTCCGTGACGAGGACCGCGCCATCGGCCATGACGGGTCGCAACGATCCCACCAGCTCCGCCCAGTCCGGATACGCGTAGGGCGGATCGGCGAGCACGAGGTCGAACGGCCCGAGCAGGGCTCGATCCCCGCCACGGAGCAGCACGAGGGTGTCGCCGCGGACGATCCGGGCCCGTTCGTCGAGGCCTGTCGAGGCGAGGTTGGCGCGGACCGACTCGACAGCTGAGCGCTCCTGGTCGACGAAGGTCGCCGACGCGGCACCTCGACTCAGCGCCTCGATCCCGAGCGCGCCGGAACCGGCGAAGGCATCGAGCACGACCGCCCCGCTCACCACGTCGAGGGATCCCAAGGCGTTGAACACCGCCTCCCTGACGCGGTCGAGCGTCGGCCGGACATCACCTCCGGCGGGTGCGGAGAGCCTGAGGCCCCGGGCGGTCCCGGCGACGACGCGCACGTCACCGACTGCGCCGCGGGCTCAACGGACGAGCGCTGACGGAGGCAGGGTGGGCAGGGACGACTCGGGCGTCACGGTGATCACGAACGCCATGCCGTCCTCCACGATGGGGACGTCCTGCGGATCGTCGAGCACCTTCCGGACGCTGTTGCCGGTGGCGACGGCGTCGGCGGTGTACACCCACAGCTGCAGTTCCGCCGGCGTGTCGCCGCAGGTCGCCGTCGGGCCGAAGGTGGCACCGGCGAGCTGGATGGTCGTGCCGGCGGCTTCGATCTGCGGTGGTTGCACGTCGGGACCGAAGACGAGCTTCCCTCCCGTCAGCTCGACGCCCAGCGCCCGGGCGAGATCGGCGACCGTGACGTGGTGGGCGGCGACCTCCGCTGTGGGAGGCGTCAGGCTGAAGCGACCCTGGGAGGTGAAGGTCATCCCCGTCGAGCGCGTGAGCTCCTCGGGAGCCTTCTCGGGCAGTTCGAGGAAGCGGCCGCACACGTCGAGGCCGACGAAGCCGTCGAACGTCTGGCCGACGGCGGGACCGGGACCCATCGCCGCGATGTCAGCGACGGTCGCTGTCTCGGGCGCCATCGCTCCGTGGGTCCCGTAGTGCGAGCCCGTCGTCGTGGTCGCGTCCCGCTCCGTGGACGCGTCCCGCGTCGTGGTCGACGCCGTCTCGCCTCCACCGCATCCGCTCACACCGACGGCCGCCGCCGCGATGACGACGGCGGAGACAGCGAGGCGGCGGAGGCCATACGAGGTCGACGTCAGGTGCTTCACGGGAGGTCGGGAGGGAGCTCGGATCCAACAGGGTAGGAGGCAACAGGGTAGGAGGTAACAGGGTAGGAGGTAACAGGGTAGGAGATCGGGGCGTCAGCTCTTGAGCAGGAAGTCCTCCTCCTCCGGAGCGAGCAGCACCTGGAGCTCCTCGACGAGCGCCGGATGGCGCTCGAGTCCGGATCCGTCGCCCACCAGCGCGAGCGCCTCCTCCCTCGCGATGCCGACCCACTCCCGGTCGTGGCGCAGGGATGCCAGCTTGAGGTCGCTCATGCCGCGCTGACGTTCGCCGAGGACCGTGCCCTCGCCACGCAGGTCCAGGTCGACCTCGGCGAGCTCGAACCCGTCGGTGGTGCGCACCATGGCCTCCAGACGGGCCTGCGCGTCGGGTGTCAGGACGCCGTGGGCGACCAGGACGCACCAGCTGGGCAGGTCGCTGCGACCGACCCGCCCGCGGAGCTGGTGCAGTTGGGCGATCCCGAAGCGGTCGGCGTCCAGCACCACGATGACGCTGGCGTCGGGGACGTCGACGCCGACCTCGATCACCGTCGTCGCGACGAGCACGTCGAGCGAGCCTTCACGGAACGCCTCCATCACCTCCTGCTTCTCGGTGGCCTTCATCCGGCCGTGCAGCAGGCCGAGCCGCAGTCCGGCGAGCTCACCGGCCGCCAGTCGCTCGTAGGTCTCCTCGGCGGAGGCCGCTTCGAGCTTCGGCGACTCCTCGATCAGCGGGCACACGACGTAGGCCCGCCGGCCCCCGGCGACCTCGTCGCGCACGAGCTGCCACGCGTCGAGCTCCGCCTCGTCGCTGTGGGCCCACGAGGTGGTGATCGGCACACGCCCCGGAGGCAGCTCGTCGAGCACCGTGGTGTCGAGGTCGCCGTAGACCGTCATGGCCGCGGTGCGCGGGATGGGGGTGGCCGTCATGACCAGCACGTCGGGCACGGTGCCGTCGGCGTTCGCGTCACGCAGCGCGGCACGCTGCTCCACACCGAAGCGGTGCTGCTCGTCGATCACGACGACACCGAGCGACGAGAACCCGACCGCGTCCTGGATCAGCGCGTGCGTGCCGATCACGATGTCGACGGTGCCGTCCGCGAGACCGGTGAGGATCCGCCGGCGATCGGCCGCCGACGTCCGGTTGGTCAGCAGCGAGATCCCGAGCGGACGCTCCCCGAGCAGCGTCTCGCCGCGGTCGACCACGACGACGCCCGCGAGCTGCTGCCGGACCCCGACCGCATGCTGTTCGGCGAGCACCTCGGTCGGCGCCATCAACGCCCCCTGGTGCCCGCCCTGGACCGCGGTGAGCAGCGCCGCCATCGCCACGACGGTCTTGCCGGAACCCACGTCGCCCTGCAGCAGCCGGTGCATCGGGACCGCACCCGCGAGGTCACGGCGGATCTCGGCGATCGCGCGCCACTGCGCGCCGGTGAGCTCGTAGGGCAGGCCGTCGAGGTACCGCGAGACGAGACCCGGAGCGACGGCCCGGTCGTCACCGTCGTCGACGACGTGGGCGATCCCGAGCGCCGCCGCCTCGATCTGCCGCTTGCGCCGCACCAGCGCGAGCTGCAGACGGAACAGCTCGTCGAACACCAGACGGTGACGCGCCGCCACGACGTCGGCCATCGAGGATGGGGTGTGGATCCCGCTGAACGCCGCGGCGCGTCCGACG
>CAYSCB010000075.1:0-10567 GCA_964429335.1 uncultured Aquihabitans sp. | reverse complement strand
ACGACAACGACCACGACAACGACAACGCCCAGCACCACGACAACGACGATCGCCACGACGACGACCACCACCACCCAGAAGCCGACCACGACCACGACCACGACCACCACGACGATCCCACAGACGACGACGACCCTGCCCAGGGCCACAAACGCTCCCGCGACGGCAACGGCGACGAAGACCTCGAGCAAGAGCTGGAGCGCGACCGCGTCGACGACCGTGACGACATCGGACGGCAGTCCGGTCGTCGGTGCGAGGGTGACCCTCGAGATCTGCACCCGCCAGGGCAGCAGCGGCGCGTGGGACTGCACCTCCTACCAGGTGCTCACGAACAGCTCCGGTGACGCGTCGCAGACCGTGACCGGGTTCAACAAGTCCGACACGATGATGCGGGCCACCGTTCTGGCCGTCGTCTCGGACAACCACAACATCACCGTCGACAGCTCCTCCGACACAGCGAACTCGCCGTTCTGCAGCAAGAAGTGCTGAACACCGACTCACTAGTCTGAGCGGGTGAGCCAGTCGACCGCGGTGAGCCTCCTGGTAATCGCCGCCACGGCGGTCGCCGCACCGGCGCTCGCTGAGCTGGTCGCCCGGTTCCGCATCCCGGGCGTCCTGTTCGAGCTGCTGCTCGGCATCCTGATCGGCCCGGCCGTGCTCGGCGTGGCGCACGTCGACGGCTTCGTGAAGGGGCTCAGCACGCTCGGCCTGGCCTTCCTGTTCTTCGTGGCCGGCTACGAGATCGATCCGCAGCGGCTCCGGGGGGTCCCGTTCCAGCGAGGAGCGGTGGGTTGGGCCGTCACGGTCGTCGCCGGCCTCGCCGTCGCCGGGGTCATGGTCGCGGTCGGATTCGTGCTGTCGGACCTCCTCGTCGGGTTGGCACTCACCACGACCGCGATCGGCACGCTCATGCCGATGCTCCGTGACCGCGGAGTGCTCGACACGCGCTTCGGCGACCACCTGGTGGCCGCCGGCGCCGTCGGCGAGTTCGGCCCGGTGCTCGCGGTCACCCTGTTCCTCGGTACGTCGAGCCCACGAACGGAGGGGCTGCTCCTCGCTACGTTCATCGTGGTCGCCCTCGGCGTCGCCTGGTTCGCCCGGCGACCACGCCCTCCTGCGTTCCTCGACACGATGACCCGCCACCTCGACAGCTCGTCGCAGCTGCCGGTCCGGCTCGTGATGCTGCTCGTCACCGCCATGGTCGTGATGGCCGTCGGCCTCGGACTCGACATGCTCATCGGGGCCTTCGCCGCCGGGCTGATCGGACGGCTGCTGTTCCCACCCGGCGCATCGCTGCAGCTGCGACCACGGCTCGAGTCGATCGGGTTCGGGTTCCTCATCCCGGTGTTCTTCATCGTCAGCGGGATGGAGTTCGACCTGGACGCGCTCCTGTCGAGCTGGACCGTGTGGATCCGCGTCCCGCTGTTCCTCGGGCTGTTCCTGCTGGTCCGCGGAGCTCCCGCGCTCGTCGTCTACCGAGGGGTGCTGCCCGGTCGTCAGCGGGCGGCCCTGGCGATCCTGCAATCCACGGCGCTGCCCCTCCTCGTGGTGATCACCGAGATCGGCCTCAGCACCGGCCACATGCGACCGGCCAACGCCGCGGCGCTCGTCGGCGCCGGGATGCTCTCGGTGCTGATCCTCCCCCTCGCCGGGTTCGGGGTGCTCGGCGAGCCGTCGGCCGGTGAGAGCAGAACCGCGACGCTCGGGGAGCTCCGACCACCGGACACCGGGATGAACACCGAGCAGGTGTGACCCACGGCATCGACCCAACCTGCCCAACCGCGTTGACCCAGAGCGGTTACCGTCGGTAACTTCCGGGCCGTGCCGACGCTCGCGCTCCCGAGGCCCACCGCACCGCTCGCTCCGGTCACCGGCCTCGCGAGGACGACCCGCTCACTCCCCGGACGGCTCGCGGCGGTGCTGCGTTGGCCCGCCCCGCCCGGCGCCTACCGCCGTCTCCTGGACCCGCTCGCACGGGGTGCCGGCGTACGGGCGACGATCGAGGCGGTCATCCCCGAGACGTCACGGGCCGCCACCCTCGTGTTGCGCCCCGGTCCCGGCTGGCGGCCCCACCGACCGGGGCAATGGGTGTCGCTCGGCGTCGACGTCGACGGCGTGCGCCATCACCGCTGCTACTCGATCACGTCGATCCCGAGCGACGTCACCACCATCGACGGCGGACGTGGACAGATCACGATCACCGTGCAGGCCATACCCGACGGCACGGTGTCGAACCACCTCGTGCGTTCCGCGCGTCCGGGTGACATCGTCCAACTCGACGGACCCGACGGCGACTTCACGCTCCCCGAGAACCCGACCGAACCAACCCACCCCATCCTGTTCGTGACCGGCGGCAGCGGCATCACCCCGGTGATGGCGATGCTCCGAGCCATCGACACCGGGCTCGTCGCCAGGCGCGACGTCGTGATCCTCCACCACGCTCCCACCACCGTCGACGCGCTCTTCACCGACGAGATCGGACGGATCACCCGACGACACCCCGGCATCCGGATGCACCTGACCGAGACCGGCACCGGTGCTCCCCCACCGGAGTTGGCGATCACAGCAGCGAGGTTCGACGCACTCTGCTCCGACTGGCGTCGACGTGAGACCTGGGTCTGCGGTCCACGACCGCTGCTCGACGCGGTGACGGCGCTGTGGGACGACCCGGCGACGGGCGCGTCCGCGCCGCTGCACGTCGAGCGCTTCAGCCCCGCCGTCGCGGAGGTGACCGAGCGCGTCGCCGGCACGCTCACGTTCACGACCAGCGGCACCAGCGTGGCATCCGACGGCACGACGACCGTTCTCGACCTCGCGGAGTCAGCAGGGCTCACACCGCTCAGCGGCTGTCGGATGGGGGTGTGCCGGCGGTGCGTCGTGCCGCTCAGCTCCGGCACCGTGCGCGACCTGCGCGACGGGCGGACGGAGTGCGAACCCGGCACCCACGTACAGATCTGCGTCACGGCCCCGGTCGGCGACGTGGACATCGAGATCTGAGGAGGACGACCGTGGTCGCCCTGATGAGCCCCGACATCACCGACGACCCGTCGGACCGCCCCGGTCCCTCGGGACTCACCGTTGTGCAGATCGCCGACTTCGGCGCCGAGATGGCCCAGCTTCGCGAGGAGGTCCTCGCTTCGCTCGGCGAGTCCGACGCCGCGTACGTCAGGCGGGTGATCGGCGCTCAACGACGCCTCGAGCTCGCCGGCCGTCTCGCGTTGTTCGCCGGGATCCTCCCACCGGCGTGGGTCGCGGGGACCGCGATGCTCGCGACCGCCAAGATCCTCGAGAACATGGAAATCGGCCACAACGTCATGCACGGTCAGTGGGACTGGATGCGTGACCCCGAGGTGCACTCGACCACGTGGGAGTGGGACAACGTGTGCCCGTCGAACCAGTGGAAGCACTCCCACAACGAGGTCCACCACGTGTGGACCAACGTGGTGGGACGGGACCGCGATGTCGGCTACGGACTCCTGCGCATCAGCGAGGACCAGCGCTGGCATCCCATCTACCTCGCCCAACCGCTCTACGCTGCAGCGCTCGCACTCCTGTTCCAGTGGGGCGTCGGGCTGCACGACGTCGAGGTCGAGCGGCTGATGACCGGAGAGGGCGACATCGACACCGCCCGGGAGCGTCTGGCCGAGATCCGCGACAAGGCACGCCGGCAGCTGCTGAAGGACTACGTGGCGTTCCCCCTCCTCGCGGGACCGCTCTTCGTCCCGGTGGCCGCCGGCAACGCGATCGCCAACCTCACCCGCAACGTCTGGGCCTTCACCGTGATCTTCTGCGGGCACTTCCCCGGTCCGGTCCCGACCTTCACCGTCGACGAGGTCGAGGGCGAGGACCGCAACGGGTGGTACGTCCGTCAGGTGATCGGCTCCGCGAACATCAGCGGGGGCAGGTTGCTGCACATCATGACCGGCAACCTCAGCCACCAGATCGAACACCACCTCTTCCCCGACCTTCCCTCCAACCGCTATGCGGAGCTCGCCCCGAAGGTGCGCGACGCGTGCGAGCGCTACGGCCTGCCGTACGTGAGCGGGTCTCTGCCCAGGCAGTTCGGATCCGTGATCAGGCGGATCGTCCGCATGGCGCTGCCCTGACCGATCCTCGACGGGGATCCGTTCAGCTGAGCTCGAGCGAGCCGCGCAGGGACCGCTTGAGCTCGGAGAAGCCGGGTATGCGGGCGACCGTCGCCAGCCCGTCCCACAGTTCGATCGCCTCGTCGCCGCGAGGCACGCGGTTGAGGACCGGACCGAAGAACGACGTCGTGTCCGGCTGCGCCGGATCGAACGTGATGATCGGGGTGCCGACACCCCGACCGGTCCGTGCGATCGCGAGCTCTGTCTCGGATCGGATCAGACCGTCGTGCGAGCTGTCCCCCATGGCGTCGACGTAGCACTCCTCCAAGCCCGCCGAGTCGAGCGCCTCGAGCAGAAGCGGACCGGGGTCGTCCCCCTCCCAGATCCTCGCTGACCTGCCCTCGGTGTGCAGCCTCGTTCCCAGCGCCGTGTAGATCGACGCGACACCTGCGTTGCCGTGGTCGCGGCGCACCGCTGCAGCGACGCGCAGGAGCCCGAGGCCGACCTCGTAGCTGCGTCGGTAGAACGCCGGTGCGTCAACGCCCTCGTTCAGGAACTGCAGCGAGATGAACCGCCACTCGATCCCGAGGTCGGACCGCTCGCTGACCTCGGTGGCCCAGCGGCTCGTCAACCAGGCAAACGGACAGGTCGGGTCGAAGAAGTACTCGATGTGGTTCATCGCCGCCTCCAACCCGATGGACGCCGCGAACCTTCCCCGATGGGGATCAGGTGATCACCGTTCGACGACGAGGTCGCCCAGCAACGCCCGATCCGCCTCACGGAGGCAGTCGGTCGTGAGGTGCAGCCCGTCTGCCAGCAGGCAGCGCGTGGCCACCTCGTCACCGGTCCCGAGGAGCACGGCCAGGTCCGCCACCGTGACCCACGAGCGGCTCGCGGCGACACCGGCGGCGAGCTCCTGGACATGGCGGTTGGTTGCGCCGACCGCGGGCTTCACCGTCCGAACGTGGCCGACCCAGACCACGCGGGTCCCCGTGTGCTCGAACGCGTCGAACACCTCCGCGAGGCGTCGGGAGTACGACGCGTCCCACGCGGCCCGGTCGGAGGTCCGAGCCACGACCCTGCCGTCGGCGTCGGTCAGGTCCTGCGCGTCGTTGGAGCCCACCGAGAACACGAGGACGTCCGGTGGGTGCTCCGCCGCGAGCGTCCGCAGCCGGGCCCGCCAGTCGAACCGGTCGGGTCGGGCGAGTCCGGTGCCGCCCACACCGATCACCTTGACGACGACATCCGCGGACCGGGGATCGTCAGCGACGACGTCACGCAGCTCGGCGCCCAGTCCGACCGAGATCGAATCGCCCGCCACCGTGATCTTGTGACCGCCGGGGTCGCCGTCGACTTCGGCACGGGCACCGCTCCCACACGCCGAGGCGATCACCGCGATCGTGACGACCCCAGCGACCGTCAACACCGGCACACCGACGCGCGAGCTCACCTGCGCCAGCCGAGGTCGAGTCGGAAGCGGGCATCGCCCGGACACCACATCGGGAAGTTCGTCCCCCAGACGTTCGCGTACAGGCAGACGTGCCATCCTCCGTCGAGGTCGGCGACGCGGTCCTCGAAGCGCAGCAACGACGGTGAGCCCGGAGCGACCAACGGCGCGTCCGGCAGGTCCAACCAGAACCCTCCCGGGTGAACGACGGACTCGACCGCGTGCAGCGTCCGGGCTCCACGGGCGACGACGTCGAGCGGCGACACCTGTTCGCCGAGCTTCACCATCGTCCACAGCGACGCGTCGTCCACGGTCGGGACGAAGGACCACCACGTCGACTCCGGCCACCTGGCCGCGGGCTTGCCGACCCACTGGAGCCAGCACGACAGACGGTCCGGTGCGCCATCGACGAGCTCGTAGCCGACGACGACCCACGGCGGTGCAGCGCTCCTCGAGCGGACCTCGTCGGAGAAGCCCAGCTCGAGGACGAGCACCTCCGCTCCCGGCCCGACGTCGGAGCTCTCACGTCGCCCTGCCCACGCGCCGACCAGGTCCGGCGAGTACCAGCTCGACCGGGCATCGCTGCGTTCGAGGCCCGGTTTCGTGTTGTCCCACAGCGCCCACTCACGGTCTTCCGGTCGTGTCGACGCGTTGTAGGTCGCGAACCAGCGCTGGTAGTCGGCTGCGTCGTAGGTCCGATGTCCGACCCTCCCGATCGCACGGCCGCCTCCGACGAGCTCGGTCCATCCACCGACGTCGTTCGGCACGTGCAGGCCGGTGAGCGCCCCGTCGTGCGGATCCACGGCGACGTGCAACGTGCCGAGGCGGACCTCGATCGCCCCACCGTCGTCAGGTCGTTGCAGCGGTCGCAGCCCCTCGACCGATACCCCCGCGGCCCCTGTCAGCAGCATCCCCGCCCGGGCGTCCTCGGACAGGTCGGACCGACCGGCCTGTTCGAGGACGTCCATGAAACGGTCGAGGTAGTTGCGCTGCTCACTCCAACTCCACTCGAACCGGCGGGTGTCGGCGCGGTGGCGGGCCACCGCGAGCTCGGTCTCGGACCAGGCGTCGCGCTCCGGCCAGGCGCTCTTCTGATCGAGCCCCCACGTGTGCTCGGCGACGAGCAGCAACTCGGTCGACGCACGCCGCAGCGCCGGATCGTCCTCGGCGATCAGTCCCTCTGCGATCCAACGGCGCCGCCGACGGCACGTCTCGCGGAACGCTGCCACCTTCGGCGGGTCCGATGCGATGCCGTGGATCCACGTGTCGCCGATCTCCGAGGTGAGCAACGGCAGCTCCGCGGCGACGGGACGCAGCACGTCGGCCACGTCGTCGAGCGACGCCGCCCGGACCGTAGCGTCGGGGAACATCGCGCGGAGGTCGGACCAGGTGCGCACGACGTCGTCGACCGACGGCGGTCCGACGTTGTCCCCGTTCACCTCCACGACGACCACCGTGGAGGTGCCCTCCAGCACCTGGAGGGATCCGTAGGCACCGGGCTGGTGCACGACCACCACCTCGGGGGCCACGACACCGGGGATGGCGCCGGCGACGGTCGGGCCCTGCCACCGGAACAGCGGTGGCACCTCGGGCGCAGGTGCCGCCGGGTTGACGCCGATGTGGAGGAGGTCGACACCCGCATCAGCGAGCAGCGACACCAGCCCGCGGGTGTGACCGGGGACGTCGGTGAGCTTCGCCGCGCGCGTCCGCCGGTCGAACCACTCGTCGAGCTGGGCCGAGATGCCGAGCCCGTGGCGCAGGAGCGACCGGTCGGCCAGCTCGGTGTGGGTGGTGAACGGCAGCGCGTGCCAGGTGAGGGCACCCGCTTCGACGGCGAGCTCGACGGAGGAGCGCAGCGACCGGTCCGGATCCGACAGCGCTTCGGCGAGCATCCACGAACCGGTCGTCCAGCACAGTCGCTCGTCTCCGCCACGATCGCGGAGCTCTGCAGCGACGGCCATCGCCCTCGGCAGGTGCACGCGCAGCCACCGCTCGCGCACCGCTCCGGCGAGGTCGGTGAACCCCACATCCAGGTGCGACATCGTGACGACCAGCACGCTCTCAACAGGTTGTGGCGTGGATCCCTGCGGCTCCCCGGCCGTCGGCGGGGTCATCGCCGATCGATGTGCAACGTGGCGAGCACCCGGTCGGCGCGTGGAACGAGCGTCGACCGGAGACGATGGGCGCCCAGCGCGATGTACAGCGCGAACGCGCGACCGTCGGTATGGAAGAACTGCTGGTGGCCGCTCGCTCCCGGGAGCGGCCGATGCATCGTGGAGCGGTCGAACATCGCAGTGCGGAGCGGTCGTTGCAGCCGCGTCGCCGAGAACAGGGGCGTCACACCCGCCTGGGGGTCGAACTCGACGAGCGCGATGAAGATGTCGTGCGGACGCATGCGCTCGACCGCACCACCGCCGTAGTCGCCGCGCACCGTGGGCAACGCGAAGCTCGCGACGTGCAGCACCGGGTTCGAGGTGCCGAGCCGGCCGACGTCGGCGAGGTCGAGGTCACTGGGGTCTCCCGGCGCCCGCGTGATCGATCCGTCCCAACCCGACGGCACGCGGACCGACAGGCCGTGTGCAGCCATGGTGCGGGCCGCAGCGACTCGGGTCGTGCTCACTGGTGCTCCTCGTCGTCCGCCGGGTACGTCACCGGCTCGTACAGCCGTGGATCACCCGGACGGATCCCTGCCGCTGCGAGCTCGGCGTCGATGCGCTCGGTCCGATCCCGCCCGGTCAGGAACGATCGCCTCGACCGGGTGACCCCACCCGGCACCTCGAGGGAACGGCCGACGTCCGCGAGCGACCGGCCGAGCAGGTCGACGACCTGCGGCCAGGAGGCCGCGGCGCCCTCACCGACCACCTCGCCACCGTCCACCAGCGCGAAGTACGGGGCGACCGGGATGCCGTAGTCCTCCCACGCGTCGGTGGACATCACGACGGTGACGTCGCCGGTGGCGAGCTCCGCGACACCGGCCGGCGACTCCGCCTCGCCGCCCTGGGTGACCACGACCAGGCGGATGTCCGGCGCCGGGAGCTCCACACCCGACGCGAACGCCGTCCAGAACTGCCGGCACGTCGTGCACCCCGTGGTCAGGAACGCGAGCAACGTCCGGTTCGCAGCGGCGGTGACGCCGATCGCGATCGCGTTCCCGTCCGGATCGACACCGACCAGGTCCGACGCCGCGACACCCAGCAGGTCCGCCGGAGCCGGGACGCCCTCCTGGGTCACGATCTCATCGGCGGTCGCCGATGGCAGCGTTGTCGGCGACGTCGGGTCGTGGCCGTGTCCGGCGCGGGCGGCGCGGGTGGCGCGGGCGGTCTCGGCCGGGGTCGACGGATCGAGGTCGACGCCGAGGTCGTACAGGGCACGGAGGATCTCCGCGTGGCTGCGCAGCAGGCTCACGACCATGACGGCGAGCAGCGCCACGACGACGCCGAGCAGGACGACCGCGACGGTCACGGCGTCGGCTCCGGGACGTTGATGTTGGCGCTGGCCAGGACGGTGGGGATCGTCCTGGGTCCGTCGACGGTCGCGGTCACCACGACCTCGTGATCACCCGGAGGAAGCGTGAGCACCTCGTCGAGACCGTCAGGGCCCGACCGCAGCGACGCACGGAAGCGACCGTCGACCAGCACCCTCACCGACGCAGGATCGCCGTCGGTCCGCTCGACAGGTGTCGCGGCGACCCGGACGCCGTCGTCGGTCGCGGCGAGCGCCATCACCTGGCCGGCAGCGACCGCTGCCACAGCCATCGTCGAGCACCCGAGCGACACGTCGGCGCCGCCGCCGACGTTCACAGCGGTCACGCACACCTGTCGCGGACCCGAACCGACCCCGGTGAGGGTCACGTCGAAGCCGTGGCCACCGTACGCGTCACCCCGGGGGCGATCCGCCGTGAAGCGACCCTTCGGGACACCGTCGACGGCGACGTCGACCTGGATCGCACCGGCGGAGTCGGCGTCGATCGCCCACCCGACAACCCGCAACGTGCCGGCGCCCGGCGAGGTGACCGACTCGACGACGCCCACCGGGTTCGCCGCGACGGTGACAGGACGGCATCCGAGGTCGATGTCCGCGCTTCCGCCACCCGGGCGGGCGATCACGCAGACGGTGTGGTATCCGGGTGCCGCCGGAACGGTCACGTCGAAGCCCGTCACGCCTCCGGTGTACGGGTACACGGCCCCGACGTCGGGGCGCACCGCGTTCGCTCGCACCGACGTCACGACCACTCCGTCGACGACGATGTCGACCGGTACCGACCCACCCTCTGGTCCGACGACCCATCCGGCGGCCCGCAGCGTGCCGACCCCGCCCTCGGCGAGATCGAAGTGGCCGACGGCGTTCGGCGAGATCGTGACCATCCGGTGGAAGATCCAGTTCGATCCCCGCCCAGAGGTGTCGTTGACCGCGACCGAGACGAGTCGCTCCCCGGGACAGAGCCGGTAGAAGACGTCGAAGCCGTGGTTCGACCCCTGCCCGGGGAACGCCGCTGCGACGTCGGGTCGGGGGATCGCCGCCGCGACCGTCGCCACCGGGCGGAGGCAGTCGTAGACGTTCACGCTGCAGGAGACGCCAGGTGTTCCCGGGTCGATGGCCCATCCGGAGATCCGAACCCCTCCGGGCACGACGGTGAGGCCCTCGACGTTGCCGGTCGCGTCGACTTCGAGACACGGTCTCGTGTGGTACCGGGTGGCGTTGTCGGTGCGGGCGGCGGTCGTGCACGTCCCGTCGATCTGCCAGGGGGCCGTGCAGGTGACCACCCGACACACGATCGGTCCCAGGCAGCGGACACCCTGGTTGCACTGGCCGTAGCGGAATCCCGTGCAGCCCGCCTTGCGGTTGTTGCAGTCCCCCTGGGCACATCCGCACGGAGTGCCGGTGCACGCACCGGAGCAGATCCCGTTGGCGCCGCAGCCGCAGCCACCGCAGTTCGCGTTGCAGTCCATGTAGTAGCGCGGCCCACCGCCGCAGAACGACGAGCCGTCGACCTTCCACCAGCCTCCGAGCGCGGTGCCCGCGGGACAGCGGTTGG
>CAYSCB010000074.1:0-10632 GCA_964429335.1 uncultured Aquihabitans sp. | reverse complement strand
GCCATGCCTGCCTTGGCGAGGTACGCGGCCGTGGTCAGGCCGTTGATCCCTCCTCCGATGACGATGGCGTCGTAGTCCCGCATCTCACCGTCCTGCATATCACCGTCCTGCAGATCACCCCCCGCCCGCGGTCACTCCTCGAGATAGGTGCGCGTGTACTTCTCCATCTCCGGTGTGGGCGTCCACCAGCGCTCGACGCCCATGTCGTCAGCGATCCGCCCCGCTGCGAGATACCCGGGACCGCCGATGACGAGACCGCCGGGATAGGTGGAGGCACCGCAGACGTACAGCCCCTCGATCGGCGTGTCGGTACCGGAGCAGTCCTGGTTCGGGCGGTACGACCCGAGCTGCAGCGGATTGTAGTCGCCGTGTTTGATCGACCCACGACGCATGTTGGGCATGCGGATCTCGATGTCCTCCGGCGTCTCCGCGGCGGTCATCAGGATGTTGTCGCCCCCCCCGTTCGGGTCGCCCCGCCGCCACTTCTCGCGCCTCGCCTCTGCGACTCCGTCGCGCCGGTCCTCCCCGCCGCCGGGGTTGTCGTAGGGGGCGTGCCTCTGGAAGAACGAGACGTGCTTGCCCGGGACCCTGCTGAGGTGCGGGTCGTACTGGGTCTGCCACGTGGTGTGGCCGCCGAAGGCGTCCATGTCGATGTCCCCGGCCTGCACCGCTGCCCAGTGGGCGAGGAGCTGCTCGGTGCTCTCGATGCCGACGATCGTCATGAAGCTGTCGCGCACCGACGGGTCACGGCTGATGTAGGCCGGTGGTTCGTTCGTGGCGACGTGCACCGTGGTGTAGCTCCACTTGTCGAGCTCCCAACGCGACACGTCCTCCTTGAGGTGACCGGGCAGGTTCTCGGGACCGACGAGGTCCAGGAACGTCGTCTCTGGATCCAGGCTGGAGGCCACCACCGGGGCGTGGAGCGTGCGGCCCTCCCAGAGCTCGACGCCGGTGACGCGCCCGTCGGAGACGATGATGTTGTTGACCTGTGAGGAGTCGAGGATCACGCCGCCGTTGCGGACGACCTCCTTCGCGAGCGACGACGCGAGCTTGTGGGATCCGCCCTGGCAGTAGGCCTTGTTCATCCCCCGGTCCAACAGCAGCGGAACGAAGAACCCGACGCCGCTCTCGTTCGGGTCGAGGCCCCACATGCACGACACGTAGAGCATCAGCGCACGCACGCGGTCGTTCTCGAAGTTGGAGGTGATGATCTCGAGCGGGCTCTGCTCGGACAGCTCGAGCATCTGCTCACCGAGCTCGGTGCGCTGCATCGCCTCGATCATGTCGAGCGGGGCCATCGGCGGGATGTAGGTCGCCGGGGCGATCACCTCGCGCGACAGCTTGCGCCAGGTGCGCATCAGCTCACCGAAGGCGACCGCGTCACGTGTCGAGAACTTGTGGATCGAGTCGACAGTGTCCTCGAGCATCCGGGTGAGCTGCAGGGAGGTGCCGTCTTCGAAGACCATCGAGGTCTGCTGGTTCGGCTTGATCCACACGACGCCGTGCTCTCTGAGGTCGAAGTCGCGCAGCACCGGCATGAAGTCGACCATCATGTGGTAGACGGCATGGATGTTGGAGTAGTAGCCGGGGAAGAGGATCTCCTCGGTGGCGAGCCCACCGCCGATCTCGTAGCGGCGTTCGACGAGCGCCACCTTCAGCCCGGCTCGCGCCAGGTACGCGGCCGTCATGAGCCCGTTGGGACCGGCGCCGATGACGACGACGTCCCACTCGCTCTCGATCGGGAACTCGGAGAAGAAGCTCTGCGGGTGTGGCTGGCCGACCAGTTCCTTCGGCATCTCGTGGTCCTCCTCAGTTCCAGCCGTGCGCGGAGCGCTTGCCGGGGGTCGGGATGTACCAGGGTGAGGCGTACCACCAGTCGCCCGGGTCCGCGACCTCGTCCTCGATGAGGATGTGCATCAGGTTGTACGCGACCGCCATCAGGCACAGGCCGCCGGGATGCGACGACGACTGGTGGGCGAGGTACAGGCCCTCGATGCCCGGCACCCGGTTGCGCGACAGCTCCGGCAGCGGCCGCTCGTTCCACCACTGGTCGCGGTCGCAGCGGATGCCGTACCAGGAGCCGCCGA
Source organism: uncultured Aquihabitans sp. (assembly GCA_964429335.1). Classification (GTDB taxonomy): domain Bacteria; phylum Actinomycetota; class Acidimicrobiia; order Acidimicrobiales; family Microtrichaceae; genus Dermatobacter. Next base: position 8,545 of record CAYSCB010000074.1, on the reverse strand, counting down.
GCATGCCGGTGTTGCGCATCTCCTGCTCGTAGGGCGAGTCGGTGAACATCCGGATGAGGTTGTCGTCGTCCAGGTTCTCGACGATGCAGGACAGGCTCGCCCGCATGAACTCCGCCCAGCGCTGCTTCTCGTTCTCCTTGTCCATGGCGTCCATGCCGTCGACGTTGTATTCCGGCGTGGGGACCATCATCCACAGCGGGCCGTTGATGTGCTGGCCGGGCCGTGTGCACTGCGGGTTCGTGGGGTCGTACAGCGACGCTGCGACCATGCCCCACATCGCCTCGTCGGGCGAGAGGGTCAGGTTCTCCTGCCGGCCCAGCACGTTCTCGACGTTCTTGAAGTAGACCTCGCGTGACTCCATGTTGAAGAAGGCACCGGTGAACTGGTCGTTCGGCGGTGGGAGCCGGTACTTCTCGCGGTAGCGGAACTCCTCCTTGGTCAGGTAGTGCGACATGAAGAGGCTGCCGCCCTTGAGGCTCAGGTCGCTGATGCGCTGGAGGAACCCGGCGTCGAGGTGACGTGGGCCGATCATGTCGAGGAACGTGTGCTTGATGTGCGAGGCGCTGATCACCGCCTTGCGTGCGTTGATGACCTTGGCCCCGTAGGTGGAGTCGTCGCGCAGGCGCACGCCGGTGGCGCGGCCGTTGCTGACGATGATCTCCTCGACCGGACAGCACGCCCGGAAGATCGCTCCGTGGGCGGTGGCGCAGCGGAACAGGGCGTGGAAGTAGCCGTGCATGTTGCCGCGGGCGGCGACTGGCTTGGCGATTGCCGGCGGCATCACGGTCGCGGAGCTGCACATGGCGGGGATCGCGACGCCCTCCATGTGGCCGTGTGCACCGGAGCTGAGCGCGATGTAGGCCTGGGTGACCTTGAACGGCTCGGTGTCGAGGTACTCGTCCATGAGGTCGAACATGGTCATCTCGAGCAGCTCACGGGTCCACACGTCGGGCTCGTACTGCTTGTAGACCTGCATGAACGGGATGTTGTACTCGTCGAGCTCGACCTCGGCGGGGTGCGGTGGGCACCAGAACGTCGCTCGCATCAGGTCCCGGAACGCGTCGTTGCCGGCGAGCATGCAGCTGATCTTCGCCCAGCCCATCATGTCCTTCTCGGTGACCTTGGACAGCCCGTCGCGGGTGAAGATGTAGCGGTCGGTGTTGAGCTCCACCTCGACCCGTGGGTCCCAGTCCATCCGGAACCCGTAGCGCCACAGCTCGAGCTGCTCCCATCCCGGTGCCGAGCCGCCGTAGTTGGCGATCGCGTGCGGCTGGATCCGTACGCCGGCGATCGGCTCCGCGGTCTCCTGGCCGCCGCCGCATTCGGGGCGTTCCTCCAGGACGCACACGCTCAGGCCGGACTTGGCCAGGTACGCGGCGGTGCTGGTGCCGTTGTGGCCGGCGCCGATGATCACGACGTCGAAGGTGTCTTCCAGGGTCATCGATCCCCCTCGTCCCCGCATGCCCCGGTGATCCGGTGCGGCTGACCGAGAAGGATACACGACGAAAGCTTTCGCGGAAGCTTTCGTCGTGTGACACCTGCCTAGCGACGGAAGTTCGCCTCGATGATCCCCAGGAGCCGGTCGACCGACTCGTTGATCGTGCCGAGATCCTCCGGCGAAGCGGAGCGCAGCAGGTCGTGGGTGCGTTCCAGGAACGCCTCGAACGCCCGCTCCTCGACCTCCTTGCCCAGCGGCGTGAGCCGCACCAGGTTGCTCCGCTTGTCGGAGGGATCGGGCGTGCGCTCCACCAGGCCGAGGGTCCCGAGGCGCCGGAGGATCTTGGTCATGCCCCCCGACGATCGCCCGAGCGACGTGTACAGGGCGCTCGGCGCGAGCTCGTAGGGCGGACCGACGCGACGCAGTGCGGCCAGCACCGCGTAGTCGGTCGGCATCAGGTCGAACGGCTTCAGCGTGTCGGTCTCGAACGCCTCGATCAGCACGCTCAACCGGGCGAGCAGCGCGATGAGCAGGACGCTGGAGGTGTCCGACGCCTGCGGGTACTCACGGGCCCACGACTCCGAGAAGTCGTGGACCCAGCGCTTCTCGACCTTCACATCCGCTGCGTCCTCCACGCCCGCCAACATATGCGATGACGGGCCCGGACGGATCCGGGCCGCTCAGAGCCGTTCGAGGATGGACGCTGTCGCCAGCGCCCCGCCGCAGCACATCGTGATCAGCGCGAACTGCTTGTCGCTGCGCTCCAGCTCGTGCAGGGCCGTGGTGATGAGACGGCTTCCGGTGCAGCCGACCGGATGGCCGAGCGCGATCGCACCGCCGTTGACGTTGACCTTGTCCATGTCGGCGTCGTGGGCACGTGCCCAGGACACGACGACGGACGCGAACGCCTCGTTGATCTCCACGATGTCGATGTCGTCCATCGTCATCCCCGTCCGGTCGAGCACGCGCTGGGTCGCCGCGATCGGGCCGTCGAGGTGGTAGTAGGGATCCGATCCGATCAGCGCCTGCGCTGTGAACCTCGCCCGGGGCCGGAGCCCCTCGGCGCGGGCCCGATCCTCCGACATCCACAGCACCGCGGCGGCACCGTCGGAGATCTGGGAGGTGTTGCCAGCGGTGTGGATCTGCCCCTCGACCACCGGCTTGAGCTTCGCCAACCCCTCCATCGAGGTCTCGCGCAACCCCTGGTCCCGTGTGACCTCGAAGGTGTCGCCCGTCGGGGCGCCGTCGTCGCCGAGCACCGGGGCGTCGACGGTGACGACCTCCCGCTCGAAGCGACCCTCCTCCCATGCCCTCGCCGCGTTGCGCTGCGACGCAACACCCAGCTCGTCGAGGTCCTCCCGGGTGATGTCCCACTTGTCCGCGATGCGCTGGGCTGCGACGAACTGGTCGGGGATGTCCACCGGGAAGTCCTCCGCCCAGCAGTAGCCGGGGCCGTGCATCACGGTGGAGCCGAGCGGGACGCGGCTCATGGTCTCGACACCGCAGCCGATGCCGACGTCGATCGAGTCGGTCGCGATCATCCCGGCGATCATGTGGTTCGCCTGCTGCGCCGATCCGCACTGGCAGTCGACGGTGGTGGCACCCACCTCGTAGGGCAGACCGCCGTACAGCCAGGCGTTGCGGGTGACGTTCATCCCCTGCTCCCCCGCCTGGGAGACGCAGCCGCCGACGACCTGCTCGACCTGGCCGGGTTCGATGCCGGCGCGTGCGACGACCTCCCGCTGGACCGTCGACAACAGCCGGTTCGCGTGGATGCCTGCCAGCCAGCCGTTGCGCTTGCCGATCGGTGTGCGTACCGCCTCGATGATCACCGCTGTTCCCATTGGCTGCCTTTCAGTGAATGCCCGCTGTGGGGCCGTTGGCGATTTGTGAGCTTCTCGGAGCCGTCCATACCGTTGCGACCGTGAGCGGACAGAGCTCGCCCACCGGGGCACCCGAGGACCGACTGTTCGCCACCGCGGCGACCTTGCGCGAGCTCGTCAACCTGTTCTGCGACCGCGAGCTCGACGACGACCTCCTCGACGAGATCGCTGCGGCGGCGCGACAGCTCTCCGAGCGGGTGGCTGCTGCTCCGCAGTGGGATCGCCAGGTGGCCCTCGTGGAAGGGTTGCGCGCCCCGGACACCGGTGAGGGCCGACGCTCGGGGTTCCCGCACCGCGCGGTCGGGGGCGACGCGAACCCGGGCGCCCATCCGATGGCGATGGAGTTCGACTTCGACGCGGGACTCCTGTCGACCGAGGTGACCTTCCAGCCCATGCACGGCGGGGCACCCGGTCGCGTGCACGGCGGCGTGCTCGCGGGGGTCTTCGACGAGTTCGCCGGGGCGACGCTCCGGCTTGCCGGCACGAGGGGTGCGACCGCTCGACTGTGCATCAACTACCGCGCTCCCATTCCGATGGGTGTCCCGCTGAGGTTCACGGGATGGGTCGACCACCGCGAGGACCGCAAGATCGTGGTCCGCGGAGACGCCCGTCGCGGCGAGGACCTCATCGCCGACTTCGAGGGCCTGTTCGTGGTCATCGACTACGCCGCCATCGACACGAGCGGCGACGCCCGCCACTGAGCTTCGCGCCGCCGGGCCGCCGAACACCGTCGGCACCACCTCAGATCCGCTGCCACCACTTCTCGATGTCGAGGTCCTCGGCGATGATCTGCAGCGCGTTGTAGCCAGGGGCGAACGTGATGAAGCCGTGGGGGTGCTGGGTGCTGCCCGCCATGTAGAGCCCCTCGACCGGCGTGCGGTACTGGCCGAGCTCCGGCAGCGGTCGCTGGTCCAGCATGTTGTCGAGGCTGACCTCTCCCATCATCCAGTCTCCGCGCACCATGTTCGGCAGCTTGCGCGCGATGTCGTGCGGCGTGAACACCGACCATTCGAGGATCGTGTCATCGGTGAGGTTCGGCGCGTACCGGCGCCAAGCGTCGATGCACTTCTGGCCGTACCACCTGCCCATCGAGTCCCAGGCGCCCTCGCCACCGTCGGCCAACGCGAACGGAGCGAACTGCCGGAGGAGGCCGGTCGAGAACCCCGGTGGCGCGTCCGTCGGGTCATACAGCGAGTTCACCGCCGCGTTCGGCTGCGGATCGGCGAGCTCGCCGCGGCGGACCTTCTTCCAGTCCTGGTTGAGCCGCTCGGGCGAGTCGACGCCCAGGTTGACCACCCACGCCCGGTTCACGTCCGGATCGAACTCCGCGGCGAGGTACTCCGGGAAGGCGTTCATCGCGAGGTGCACGGAGAACAACGACCAGTCCTTGTGCTTCACCTTGGACTTCACGTCCTGGGCGAGCTCGGCCGGGATGGCCGACGGGTCGATGAAGTCGAGGAACGTCTGCTCCGCCGACACCGTCGAGGCGACCAGCTTGCGGGCGTTCAGCTCGATGCCGTCCGCGAGCCGGACGCCGACGGCCCGGTTGCCGTCCACCACGATGCTGGTGACCTCGGCGTCGGACCACATGACCCCGCCGTGCTGGGCAAGATCCCGCCAGAGGGCGTGGGCCAGTCGGTGCGATCCGCCTAGGCACAGGTGCCAGTTGTCGATCTTGCCCACCAGCAGCGGATAGCCGATCGCGAGGCCGGGCACGTCGTTGGTGTAACCGCAGACCGCTCCGTGGAAGGCGAGGTGCGCCTTGATGCGGTCGTCGCGGAAGTGCTGGTCGAGGAACTGGTTGATCGTCTCGCGTCGGAGCTTCACCGACAGGAACTCCGAGCGGTCCTCCACCCCGAAGGTCCCCAGCGCCTTCGTCAGCTCCTTCACGCTGATCGGCGGCTGGTACATGAGCGTCCCCAACAGCAGGTCGACGAACCCGTGCGCCTCACCGTAGAGACGGCTGAACGTCTCAGCGTCCTCTTCGTTGAAGCGCGCCATGGACGCGAGCGTCTTGTCCATGTCGGTGTGGATGGTGAGGGCGGTGCCGTCGTCGAAGATCGACGCCATCTGCACATCCGGTCGCACATACTCGATGCCGTGGCCACGCACGTCGAGGTCACCGACCGGCGGGGCCATGTCCACGAAGGTGTGATAGTTCGCGTGCATGTTGTGCACGAACCCCGCGCGGGTGACCTCCTCGCTGCACAACCCGCCGCCCTCCTCGTGGCGGCGTTCGAGCACGATCACGTCGAGGCCGCTGCGGGCGAGGTAGGCGCCCAGGGTCAGGCCGTTGTGGCCGGCGCCGATGATGATGGCGTCGTAGGTGTCCTTCAGGGTCATCTCACGCAGCTCCGCCGTACGGAGGCCGACCCTTCGGCCAGGTGGTGTCGACGCCGGTCGAGTACGCCTCGAGCAGCACCTGGACCAGACCGGCCTGGCGGATCAGGAAGCGCATGTCGCCACGCACCTTGATCTCGCCCGACAAGGCGGCGTCGATCGGGTCGAGCTCCGCCGCTGCGATCGTGTCGAAGACGGTCGCCGGACCGGTGAAGCGGTAGTCCAGCTTCACCGAGGGATCGTCCTCGTCGATCTCTCGGTACCAGACGCACTGTCCCTCTTCGAGGCAGATCAGGAACCGGAGCGTGTCGTCCGCACCCACGTAGGGCGACGCTCCGTCACCTGCGATCTCGGCCTGGATGATGAAGGAGTCCGACGGCGCGTCAGGCACCGCGGCGACCGCCTTGTTGATCGCTTCCTTCACCGCCTCGTACCACGGTGTCGTGTAGATGTCTGGCATCTCAGTATCCCCTCTCGGTCACCGGGCTGGGCAGGCCCAGATCCTCAGCGATCACCTTGTAGGCGTTGTATCCCGGAGCTGCGTGCATGCCCCCACCCGGGTAGGCCGAGGGTCCGCACAGGTAGAGGCCGTCGAGGTAGAGCCGGTAGTCCGCTGCTTCGGGGAACGGCCGGTTGGTCCCCATCTGGTCCATCGACATCTCGCCGTTGGAGAAGTCGCCTTCCCACATGTAGTTCTTCCGCTCCATCTGGTCCGGCGTGTAGAGCTTGTCGGCCATGACGTTGTCACGGGTCATGTTCGGGGCGAACTCACCCCACCGAGCGAGGAAGCGGTCGTTGTAGGTCTCGCGGACATCTGCCCATTCGCTCGCCGACAGCTCGCTCGCCGACGGGAAGAAGTACCAGCCAGTCGCGGCGTGATGACCCTCGGGCGCCTGGGCGGGATCCCAGAGGCTGTTCACCCAGGTACCCGCCGCGGGTGACGGGATCGTGCCGGAGTAGGCGTCGCGGATGTAGCGGACAGCCTCCTCGGGTGTGTCGTAGCCGACCACGGTGTAGTAGGTCCGGTCGATGTCGGGGTCCCACCGGGCCGACTTGTATGCGGGAGCGTCGTACAGGCAGAACATCGGGGTCGCGAGGACGTGGCTGGGGCCGAACCGGAAGTTCTTCGCACGACGCACCCAGTTGGCCGGCAGGTGCTCCTCGCCCACGTGGTCGATCAGGGTCTGCTTCGGATCCGCGTTCGTCACGACGCACTTGGTGGCGCGGATCTCCTTGCCACGTGCGACGACGCCGACGGCACGACCGTCCTCGACGAGGATCTTGTCGACCTCGGTGTTCTCGATGAGGTCGACGCCGTGCGCGTAGCAGGCCTGGGACATCGCCTTCGCGAGCGTGTGGGTGCCGCCCTTGGTGAGTCGCCAGCAGCCGATCATCCACGGCAGGGCGGTGAGCATCATCGCTGCACCGCCGTGGAGGTCGATGCCGACACCGAACTCGACGGCCAGCCGGTACATCAGGGTCCGCAGCTCGGGCGTCTCGAACAGCTCGTCGATGATCACCTTCGGGGTCTTCACGCAGTCCTTGGCAGTGATCCCCCAGTCGCCGTACAGCTGCTCGACGAGTGCGGCCTGACCCTCGTCCATCCCGTCGAACGGCGGCGTGTAGATGCCGAACCCGAGCAGCGGGCCGAAGTCCATGGTCCGCTTCTGCATCTCGATGTAGGTGTCGGCGTCAGCCTTGGAGTACCGCGAGATGCTGGCGTGGGTCTTGTCGAGCAGGTCCTTGCGGTGCAACACGATGGGAGGCCGCCCGTCGGAGAACGCGATGCCGGCCTGGTTCTCCGGGGTGATCGAGCGCAACCCGCAGTTGGGCAGGTCGAAGTCCTCGATCATCGGCATGATGTCGAAGAACTCCATGTAGTTGGCGTGCAGGTTGAACCGGAAGCCGGGAACGACCGGGTCCTCGGTGTTGGCCCCGCCGCCCTCTTCGTGACGACGTTCGAAGATGGCCGTCTTCAGTCCCGCCCGGGCGAGGTAGGCGGCCGTGCACAACCCGTTGTGGCCAGCGCCGATGATGATCGCGTCGTAGGTCGTCTGCACGGGGCTCTCCTTGCAGGTGTTCGCCTTGCAGGTGCTCGCTGTTGTCACACATTACCACAAACCGTGCCGTGTGCCAGTGAGAAGTTCGAGATATCATCGAGGGCGGTGGACACCATGAGCAGCGAGGCGACCTCCAGTCCTGAGCGGATCCTCCGGGCCGCCGAGGAGTGCTTCGCCCGCTACGGGTTCCAGAAGACCTCCATGGAGGACATCGCCCGTGAGGCCGGTCTCTCGCGCAGGAGCGTCTACCGCCACTTCCCGGACAAGTCCGCGCTGTTCAACGAGGTCGCAACCGGTCGGACCCGCGTCTTCCTCGACGAGATCGTCCGTCGGACCGCCGAGTTGGAGGGGCTGTCGGCGCAGATCGAAGAGGTCGCGCGACTGACCAACAGCTTCATCCACACCGACCCGATCAGCGCCGCGCTGCTGCGTGTCGACCCCGACTCGCTCGCCCGGATGGTCTCCACCGAGGCGCGTGGCCTGCTCGGCATGGCGATGGAGGCGATCATCCCGCTCATCGAGACCGCCCGCGACAACGGCGAGGTCCGGGCGGATCTCGCCGTCGAACGGGCTGCCGAGTGGATCGCACGGATGGTGTTCTCGCTGGCGGCGACACCGTCGGTCACCTTCGACATCGACGACCCCGTCCAGACCGCGGCGTTCATCAGGGAGTTCCTGCTCCCCGGGCTCCGCTAGCCGGTTGGTTCCACGGGGCAACTGGTCGCAAGCGTTGCAGGACGCGGGTGTGCCCGCGCCGGGGCGCGGGTGATCGAGCGGTTGTCGGTTGGTCCGGGTGGGGTGGGTTGGTCCCGGTGGGGTCCCGC
>CAYSCB010000073.1:0-10675 GCA_964429335.1 uncultured Aquihabitans sp. | reverse complement strand
CGGGGAAGAAGTACGGGTCGCGCCACTCGGTGTACATGTCCGACACCGACAGGAACCCGTAGTAGTCGTCGAAGCCGACGTTCTGCGGTTGGGACTCGACGTTCTCGCCGATGTGCCACTTACCGACCGCCTGGGTGACGTAGCCGGCCTCGGACAGCAGCTGCGCCATCGTCACCTCACCGTCGAGCCCGCCGGGTTGGCCGTACATCGGCGGGCGCAGCAGCCCGTGGCGCATCGGCAACCGACCCGTCATCAGCGACGCCCGCGACGGGGTGCACGATGGCTCCGAGTAGCACGACGTCATCAGGAGCCCTCGCCTGGCGAGCCGGTCGATGTTCGGCGTCGGCGCACCGACGGCGACACCGCCGCCGTAGCAGCCGAAGTCACCCCAGCCGACATCGTCGAACAGCACCACGAGGATGTTGGGACGACGACCGGTCGCCCGATAGCGCTCGAGCGCCGCTTCGGCGGCTGCCTCCTGGTCGTCGAGCACGAACCGTGGTTCGAGGCTGTCGCTGAACTTCGTGGTCTCGGCGACCACCGGATCGTGGGCCATCTGTTCCCCCTGGCGTCGTCGGGCGCCGGAACGGCGACCGCCACTGCGTCGGAGGCTAGCCAGCTCCCGACCACCCCGTTCTGTTGTGCAGAACCAGAAGGATCCGTCTGGTTCTGCACAACAGAACGGTAGGGGGGCGGCCGACTGAACGTCGCGACCTATCGGTCGCGGAGCTCACCGACGAGACGGATGCGGACGTCGACCTCGGGGTGGACGCGCACCAGCGCGATCCTGGGTGGCTGCAGTCCCCAGTCACGCACGTCGAAGCGCTGCGAACCCTCCAGCACCACCGCCGAGCCGTCGACGGTCACGGTGACCGTCCCGTCGACCCGGGACCTCTCCCCACGGAAGGCGATGTCACCGATGACGGAGAAGGTGCCGTCGTCGGCCATCCGTGCGCTCACCACCGAGCCGACGATCTCCGGGTGGTGGCGTGCGTCGATCCGGCGCCGGGTCTCACGGTCCACCAGCAGGTTGCCGGAACGGAGCCGCTCCACCTCGACGCGCACTTCACCGTCGAGGCTCGATCCGGGCAGCGGCCCACCGTCGGACATGGACAGCTCGACCCAGCCGGTCAGCCCGGTCGCGGTCGAATGGAGGGGATGCACCGTCGAGCTCCCCTCGATCCACACCTGGGAGGAGTCCGGATCGAGCTCGAATCGACTCACAGCCACGAGGTGCCACGATAGGCCGCAGCAGCACGCGCGAGACCCACCGGACCGCGATGATGACCGGGTGCGCACGGCTGACAACCATCCACCTCGAAGCCCCTCCCGGGCCAGGGCGGTGACCCGACGGGGACTCCTCCTCGGCGGCGCCGCCGGGGTCCTGCTCGCCGGCTGCAGCGACGACGGACGCGCCGAGGGTCCGACGACGACAAGGACGGGTGCGCCGTCGTCCATGACCGGGGAGACCACCTCGACGACAGCGACGACGACCACGATCGAGCCGGTGGCGTGCGTGCTCACCCCGGAGCTCACCGCCGGGCCGTACTACCTCGACGGCCCGCTCGCCCGCGACGACATCACCGAGGGCCAGCCCGGCACGCTGCTCGAGTTCCGGGTCCGGGTCCTGGCGCTGCCGGACTGCACCCCGCTCGCCGGTGCAGCCGTCGACGTGTGGCACTGCGACGCCGGCGGCGAGTACTCGGGCTTCAACGGCAACAGCCTCGCGGCCACCGCCGCCCGGGGCACGAACGACAAGCGCTTCCTGCGCGGCGTGCAGCTCACCGACGCCGACGGGGTCGCGACGTTCACGACGATCTTCCCCGGCTGGTACGAGGGGCGGACCGTCCACATCCACCTCAAGGTGCACGAGGGCGGCACCCTCGGTCCGACCTACACCGGAGGACACGTCGCCCACGTCGGCCAGGCGTTCTTCGAGGAGTCCGTCACGGCCGACATCCTCGGCACCGGCGTGTACACCGACCACACCGGCGCCCGCACCACCAACGAGCAGGACTCGATCTACCTGCAGGCCGGACCCGGCGCGATCACCACGATGCGACCGAAGCGCGCAGATGGAGGGCAGCCCGGCTTCGTCGGCGAGTTCACGTGCATGGTCGACCCGAACGCCACACCACCCGCAGCCCCGGTGTTCTGACCCCGTTCGCCGACCGGACAGGTGGGCCGATCGGACCCCCTGCAGGGAGTTCGTCCCATTGGCGGACGCTCCCCTCGGCGGTTCCATGACACGACGAGCCGGACGACGGAGCCGGCGGACCATGGGGGAACCACCATGTCGTGCGCACGAGCTGTCGAACTGCACCTCGAAGCCACCAGCCACGAGGGCACGGCCCACCTGGAGATCGTCCTGGTCGACGATCACGGCGACCGCTTCGTCACCGACATCGTCGGCCCCGAGGCAGACGTCCGCGCCGAGGCGGCGTTCCTCGCCGAGCAGTACCACCTCGCCGTCGCCTGAGCGACCGGCCCTGATCGACGCCCGGACTCCACCCCGTCCGTGCCGCGCCGGGACTCGCCCGGGACCCTCCGAGACCGGTGAGATCGGTCACACCGCTTTCCGAGTCACCATCGGATCGGAATAGGATGCGATACGAGTCAGTTGTGACTCGTTATCCGCACGGGATCCGACCCGGCGGTCGACCCGACTGGAACCCGGATGTCAGAAGAACTCGTCTACCGGCGACGGTGGTGGATCCTCGGCGTGCTCTGCCTCTCGCTGATGGTGATCACCCTGGACAACACCATCCTCAACGTCGCGCTCCCCACCCTCGTGCGCGAGATGAACGCCTCGAACAGCCAGCTCCAGTGGATCGTCGACAGCTACACCCTGGTCTTCGCGGGCCTGCTGCTCACCGCCGGCAGCCTCGGTGACCGCTTCGGACGCAAGGGCGCGCTGCAGATCGGCCTGTCGATCTTCGCGATCGGCTCGGCGCTCTCCGCGCTCGCGACGGACCCGAACCACCTCATCGCCACCCGGGCGCTCATGGGCGTCGGCGGCGCGTTCATCATGCCGGCGACGCTGTCGATCCTGACCAACGTCTTCCCTGCCGAGGAGCGTGGTCGCGCGATCGGTGTGTGGGCGGGCGTGTCCGGGCTCGGCATCGCCCTCGGTCCGCTGCTCGGCGGCTACCTCGTCGAGCACTTCAGCTGGCACGAGGTGTTCACCGTCAACCTCCCGATCGCAGCCGTCGCCCTCATCGCCGGCGCCTTCCTCCTCCCGCGCTCGAAGGACCCGAGCGCACCGAAGCTCGACCTGCTCGGCGCCGGGCTGTCGATCGCCGGGCTGACCGCGCTCGTCTACGGACTCATCGAGGCGCCGTCCCGTGGATGGGGCGACGGCCTCATCCTCGCCAGCTTCGCCGCCGCACTGGTGCTGCTCGGTATCTTCACGATCCACGAGCTGCACACCGCGGAACCGATGCTCGACGTGTCGTTCTTCAAGAACCCCCGCTTCACCGCAGCGAGCCTCTCCATCACCCTCGTGTTCTTCGCGATGTTCGGCTACTCGTTCCTCCAGACCCAGTACTTCCAGTTCGTGCTCGGCTACTCACCAGCGGAGACCGGCGTCCGGCTGCTCCCGCTCGCGATGACGCTGATGGTCGTCGCTCCGCTGTCGAGCAGGATCGTCGAACGCACGGGCACCAAGGTCGTGGTCGCCGCCGGTCTGACGCTCGTGTCCCTGAGCCTCCTGCTGCAGGTCAACCTGACCGCCACCAGCAGCTACATCTCGGTCGCGTGGCGGATGATGCTGCTCGCGGTGGGGATGGGCCTCACGATGGCACCGGCGACGGAGTCGATCATGGGTTCCCTGCCGCTCGCCAAGGCCGGTGTCGGATCCGCGATGAACGACACCACCCGCCAGGTCGGCGGCGCGCTCGGCGTCGCGATCATCGGCAGCGTGCTGTCATCGGTCTACGGATCGACAATCACCGATGCGTTCAGCGGCAAGATGCCCGCCAAGGCGCTCGACATCGCCCAGAGCAGCGTCGGGGGCGCACTGGAGATCGCCAACCGTGCCGGAGCCGCCGGTGACGCGGTCGCCCGGGTGGCCAAGAACGCCTTCGTGAACGCCATGCACGGCGGGGCGCTCGTCGCCGCAGCCGCAGCCGTGCTCGGTGTCATCGTCGCCGCGGTGTTCCTGCCGGCCCACGCACGCCAGGCCGACGAGGAGCTCCAGGCAGCGGAGTTCCACGCCGAGATGGCAGAGGCAGCCGCCCACGGCGACGACCTGGGGACGATCGGCAACCCCGGTCAGTCGTGAACGACACAAGGTGAACGGCACAAGGTGAACGCCACCTCCAGGGTCCACGAACCCACGACGCGAGGCCGTCCCCGGGATCCGCTGGTCGACCGGGCGATCCTCGATGCCGCGGTGGAGCTGCTCCACGACGGCGGCCTGGAGGCGATGTCGGTCGAGGCGGTGGCCGCCCGGGCGGGCGTGTCACGCGCCAGCGTCTACCGCCGGTATGCCAATCGCGTCGACCTGATGGAGGCGGTGTTCAACGCGGCTGCCACCACCAAGCCGGATCCGCCGGACACCGGGTCGGTGCGGACGGACATGGTGCAGCTCGTCCACCGGCTGAGCGCCGTGCTCGTCGAGTCCGACACCGGCGGTCTGCTGCCGGCGATGATGAGCGCGGCCCGGGAGAACCCCGAGGTCAGGGAGGCGCTCGAGCGCTTCACCTCTGCTCGGCGCACATCGACGGTGGAGGTGATCCGACGTGGCATCGAACGTGGCGAGCTCCGAGCCGGCACCGATGCGGACCTGCTGGCAGACCTGCTCGCCGGCGCGGTCATCTACCGTATCCTCATGCGCAACGTGACCATCGGTGACCAGCGCGCCGAGCACCTCGTCGACCTGCTCCTGTCGGGTTCGGCTGCCTGACAGCACCGTTTGCTCAGCTCCGACACCGACCCGACCGATGGAAGGGAGTCCGACCGGCGCACCGCGCACCGACCCAGGGTGCGTCGTGACACCTAGGCAAGGAGCTCCCGGTGACCGACGATCGACGGTTCCGACGTCACGTGATGGCCATCGCCGCCCTCGCGGCGGTGACCGCCTACACGGTGTGGCGAGCAGGCTGGACCCTCGGCACGCACCTGTGGATCGCCGTGCCGCTGTTCGCAGCCGAGCTCGTCATCACGATCCGCTTCGCGCTCGGCGTGGTGATGACCCTTCCCGAACCCCGACGGACCGACGCCGCCGCCGACGACGACCCGGACATGAGCGATCTCCCCACGGTCGACCTGCTCGTACCTGCGACAGGAGCGGACCGCGACGCGCTGACCAGGACGTTGATGACCGCCCGCCGCAGCAGTGCAGCGTCGGTCCGCGTGCTCGATGACCGGGAACGGCCACGGATCCGACGCGAGGCTGAACGCCTCGGCGCCGTCTACGAGGTGCACCAGGTCGCGCGCCGTTCCAGCGCGGCGCTGATCGAAGCAGCCCGCTCCACGACCGGTTCCGAGGTCCTGGCCTGGGTCGACGCCGGCGACGTGATCGTGCCCGGATTCCTCGACCTCGCGCAGATGCTCGGGGACACAGCCGGTCGACGGGACGCCGTCGTGCAGTCCGCGACGGATCTGATCAACGGTGACAGCCTCCTTCACCTCGTGCCCGACCGCGACGAGCGAGCACTCGAGAACCGGGTCACCGGCCCGTCCCTCGGACGGTCCGGTGCCGCGCCGTGGCACGGCTCCGGCTCACTCGTCCGCACCGACGCGCTCGAGGAGATCGGCGGCCTTCCGATCGACGACGCCGCGACGCATCGAGCAGCGGTTCGCCTCGATCGTTGCGGCTGGTCGGTCCGGTGGGCCACGCCGCCGGCGGTTCGGACCATCGCAGCGGACTCACTCGACGAGCACCTCCGCCAGGTCGGCACCGACGCCCACGCGGAGTGGCGGATGCTCTCCGGTCCGGACTCGGTCCTGCGTCCCGTTCGCACGACGCTACGACGCCGGGCGGCCCAGCTCCACGCCTCGACCGCCGTGCTCGACGGACTGGCGCGTCTGACCGCGTTCATCGTCCTGATCGCAACCCTGTTCACCGGGAAGCTCCCGTTCCACGCCTCGACAGCTGTGATCGTCACCTTGTTCGGTGCGCAGCTCGCGCTCCGCGTCGCGGCGACGGTGGCGCTCGGGCGCGGGACTGTCGGCGTCGGCGACGTGACGCGACAGGGACTCCGCCACATGGGCGTGCACGTCGGCGGACTGCTCCGTGCGCCCTCGGCCGACACGTCCGGCAACGTCAAGGGGGCGAGCGGCGGAATCGCCGTGCTCGGACGCCTCCGTCTGCTCACCACGCTCCTCATCGCGATCGACGTTGCGCTGCTCGCACGGGTCGCGACGTTCGCGTTCCCCGACCTCCTCCCCCGCTTCACCGACGGCGGTCGGTTCCTCACGATGGCCGCGGCGGCCTGGGCGATCGTGGTGATGGTCGACGTGCTGCAGCTCCTCGTCGGCCGGGTCCAGCGCCGGGCCGATCATCGGGTCACCACGGAGCTCATCGCCGCTGTCGACGGAGCCAGCTGCAGGATCGTCGACCTCACACCCCACGGCGTCGGCCTGCTCCTGGAGGACACGCCGGAATCCGGTGCCATCGTCGACGTCACCATCGACGTCCCACGCCTGGAAGGTGGCTGGACACGCATCGAGGTCCCCGCTCGCATCCGCCACGTCGCCACCCGTGACGAGGCGACCGGCCGCTACCGGGCCGGAGCGTCGTTCACCGCCGTCGATGCGGACGCCCGTGACGCGCTCGTCGAGTACTGCGCGCTCATCGCAGATCAGCGCGACACCGGTCGTGTGGCACCGGCCCGGACCTCCGCGGAGGATCTCGTGGTCGACGAAAGAGGTCGCCCACGCCGTGTCCTGGCGGGGTTCAACGTCGTGGCCGTGCTCCTCGCCGGCGCCGTGGTCGCTGCCGGCCCCGCCGGAGCAGTGCCGCTCGGGGGCGGCACGGCGGCGATCACCGGACGCGTCCTGCACGCCGACGGCTCCGCGTTCGCCGGAGCGTGCGTGACGAGCGAGGACGGACCGACCACGACGTCGGTGTTCAGCGGATCCGACGGCACCTTCGAGCTCAGCGGGCTCGGCGCGGGCTCCTACGTCGTCAGCGTCACCGACTGCGGCGCGAACCTGACGGTCCGCACGTACTCAGGGTCGAAGCTCAGGCGATCCGAGGCCACCACGGTGACCGTCGCCGAGGGGGCCTCGGCTCCGGTCGGCGACGTCACGATGCACGCAGCCGGTCAGCTGACGGGAGCGGTCGTCGACGAACAGGGCGAGCCCCTCGCCTCGATCTGCGTGAGCTTCGTCCAGGACCCCGACGGCGAACAGCTCTGGTGGCCGCTCGCGACGACCGGGCCCGACGGCCGCTTCTCCGGTCCGGCTCCGGCGGATGTCGACGGCAAGGTCCAGATGACCGATTGCGCTTGGCCGCCGCGGTTCGCCAACACCTGGCTGCCAGGGGTGCCCTCACGCGCCTCTGCATCCACAGCGCGCCCCTCCGCCGACAAGGCGAGCGACGTCGGCAGCACGACGATGGTTGCGGCTGCGGCCATCACCGGGACGATCCGCGACGATGCCGGTGCACCGCGGTCGGACGTCTGCGTGTCCGCGCAGATCGTCGACGGAGGTGGGAACTGGAACTGGGTCAACGGCGCCAACACCGGGGCCGACGGCACGTTCCAATTCACCGTCGCTCCGGGCACGTACTCGCTGTGGATGTCGGATTGCGGCAGCGGCTACCTCATCTCACGCTGGTATCCCGAGGGGAACGCCAACACCTCGCCACCACCGACGGTCGACGTCCCGCCGACCGGGACCAGCATCGACGCGACGATGGCCCGCGGCGGTCGGGCGTCGGGAACCGTGCTCGACGACCGCGGTGCCCCCGCCACGAACGTGTGCGTCTCGCTCTACGACCTCTCACAGGACGGCGACAACCACCCGGCGGCGAGCTGGGACCAGGTTCGCGCCGATGGCACCTGGACCTCCGCACCCGTCCCGCCCGGCTCGTGGGTGGTCAGGTACGACAACTGCGTGAACGGCGGGCTCACCCACGACGGCCCATGGACGTCCGAGCTGCGCTCGGACGTGTATCCCGGGAGCGGTCGACCATGGACGCTCGACCAGCTCCGTCCGGTGACGATCGAGACGGGATCGACGACGACCGGCGTCGACGACACCCTCAGCCGTGCGGCGCACCTGTCGGGCACCCTCACGCGTGACGGCGGCACTCCGGCCGCCGGCGTGTGCCTCAGCGGCGTCGACGACGACCTGGGCGACAGCGGCACGACGGAGGACGGCACGTGGAGCGCGACCGTCCCACCAGGCTCGACGACGATCGTCTTCTCGGACTGCGTTCCCGGTCGCGGCCTGGTCCAGCAGGTCCGCACGCTCGAGCTCACCGGCGGGGAGGAACGCCGGGTGGACATCGACATGACGACCGGCGCGACCTCCACCGTCGAGGGGACGCTGCGCAACGCGACCGGTACCGGCCCTGACGCGGCGTGCGTGCTCGCCTACCTCCCGAACCACATCATCGGTCTGACGACGGTCGATCCGACGACCGGGGCGTTCCAGCTGGCGGGCCTCGCCGACGGCCGGTACTACTTCGCTGCGGTCGGCTGTGGCGACGGCGACGTCGGGCCCATCACGTTCCCCGGCGATCCCACCCCGCACCCGCTGATGTGGTACCCGAACATCCCGATCGAGCGGAACATCGGTGGCGTCGATCCCGAGGGCCAGCATGCGACGATCGTGGAGGTCCGCTCCACGACGCCGACGCCGCAGCTCGCGTTCTGCATCGGCGACTGCCCATCCGCGACGACGACCGTTCCGTCCACCGTCGCGCCGGTCGCTCCCACGACGGTCACCGTTCTGCCTCCCGTTGACGCTGCCACGGCTCCCGGCGCTCCGTCCCCGACGGCGAGCGGTTCACGCGCGGTCCCCCGGCTGGCTCCGCTCGGTTCCGCCGGCCGTCGGTTCCAGCCGCCGTCGCGACGACCCGGTCCGATGATCACGGGCGCCACACCGACCGCCGCCGCGCTGCGGGCACGGCAGGCGACCACCTCGACGGTCTCCGGCCCGTCCTCGACGACCACCTCGACGGTCGCGGAGACGCCGACGACGGTCGCCGTCCCGCCCACCGTCGCCGGCGTCTCGGCTGTCGAGCCCATCGGGGCGGAGGTCGCCCGACACGTCCCGCTGCCGACGCTGCCGCCGGAGTCACACGGCTTCCCGTGGGACCTGTTCGGAGGAACGGTCGTGGCCGCGGGAGCCGCGATCGGGCTCATCCTGGTCTGGCGACGGAGACACCCCAACTTCGGGTGATCGACGCTCGTCCCGTCCGCCCGTCCGCCCGTCCGCCCGTCCGCCCGGGGTTCAGACCCCGTCGATGTCCTCGGCGAGGATCCCGTACAGCGCCTTGCGGGCGTCGTTCACGATCGCACGGGCCCGTTCCACCTGATCCGGCGTGCCCGTCTGCACGACCTGCTTGAACGCCATCGACAACGCCATGGCGATCTGTCGGTTCGCGACGCTGTGGCCGTCGCCGATCATGGCCTCCCACGGCGTGGGATCACCGGCCGCCGCGGCGTCACGGCCCGCATCGGTCAGTCCGAAGACATTGCGACCACCCTCGGACTCTGCAGCGACCAGGCCCTCGTCCTCCAGCATCTGCAGTGTCGGATACACCGACCCCGGGCTGGGCTTCCACGCCCCGGCCGTCCGTTGTTCGAGCTCGCCGATGATCTGGTAGCCGTGCATGGGCTCCTCGGCCAGCAGCGCCAGGATCGCCGCCCGGACGTCGCCGCGACCGACACGTCGCCCGTGACCTCGGCCTCCGCGACCGCGACCCGGTCCTCGTCCCCTGCGCCTCATCTGCTCCTGCTCCGGTCTCATCCGCCATTCTCCTTTGCGATCGGTTGAGATCTATTGCGATATATCGTGACCCATCTCGACTGGATCGTCAACGAGTCGACAGTCACAGGCAGAACAACGGGCAACTCCTCCTGACAGCCGCTCTACCACGGCGCTCAGAAGGTGAGGTGGGCGATGTGGTAGAGCGGATCACCGGCCACCGTGCTTCCCCAGTCGATGTTTCCCCGGTCGATGACGCCCATGACGCGCCCGTTGTCGGCGAGGACGGTGGCAGCGAAGACGTTGGCAGCGAAGACGTTGCCGGCACCCGGGTCAGCGTGGACGACGCGTCGCAGCTCGGGGTACGCCCGGGCTGCCGTATCGAAGCGATGCCGGAGGAAGGATGTCACCACGGTCGGGGCCAGCAGACCCATCGCCGCCACCGTGCGAGAGCATCCACCTGCGGCAGCGAACGCTTCATCGACCCCCGGCGACCCACCCGGGTGCTGGTGCCCTCCGTCGACACGGCTGCATGCATGCGAAGGGGGAGCATGCGGATGCAGCGGGATGCACCGAGAGAATCTCGGAGAAATCGTCGTGATGTGTTGCACGCTGTCACACCATGTGGCTAGGGTATCGAACATGAGTTCTTTCGCTGGGGAAGACGGGGATCGAGGCGCCGACGGGGCTGGTCGGTCGTCGGGTTCGGTGGGTCCGGGGTTGGTGGGGTTCGAGCCTGCTGTGGCTCGTGTGGTGTCGGTGGACGAGTCGGTCGATGCGGTGGCTGCGG
>CAYSCB010000072.1:0-10734 GCA_964429335.1 uncultured Aquihabitans sp. | reverse complement strand
TGTACGGGCTGTTCTACCTGATCGCGTTCTTCCTCTCCTACGGGGTGTTCCTCCTGTTCCCACGGCTCCGTGACACCTGGCGTTCGCGCAGCTCGCTCGGCGCGCTGGCGCCGGCCGTGGCGCTCAGCGTGATCTGGTGTGGCTACATCTGCTGGGTCGGCGCGGACTTCATGGAGTTCCGCTTCATGGTGCCGATCATCCCGTACCTGGCGGTGATCGGCGCGGTGGTGATCGATCCGATCACCAAGTGGTCGCGCCTGCTCGTGATCTCGCTGCTCGTGATCTCAGCGCTCCATCGTGTCGCTCCGAGTCCGATCATCCCGGTGAACTCGATCGCGGCGCTCGACGCGGCGGTGCAGCCGGACTCGCAACTCGGACTCGGCCATGACCTCGCCCGCTGGTTCGCAACCGACGACCCGAGCGAGTCACCGGTGCTCGCGACGAGCACCCTGGGGGCGATCAGCTACGGATCGGACCTGCACGTCGTCGACATGATCGGGCTCACCGAACCGGACATCGCACGGAACGGGATCCCGGCTGCGCACTACTACCCGGGCCACGTGAAGATGGCGACGATCGACCAGCTGCTCGACGCACACGTGGATGTCGTGCTCGGCACCGCGCTTCCTGCCAAGCCCGACCCGAAGCGCAAGACCTACGACGTCCGCGAGCTCATCCCGACGTGGCCGGTGGTCGACCTGGGTGAGCTCCCGGCCGACGCCCGGGTGATCGAGATCCCCTATCTGGGCGACCGCGTCCTGCCCGCCATCGAGCTCCAACGGAACCCGGTCGTCGACGCGGCGGTGCAGCGTGAGGGTTGGCGAACCTTCGACATCGATCGCAGCTGTCGCGGCGAGGAACCCGACAACATCCTCGTGAAGATCGTGTCGTTCACCAACGGCACACGCACCTGCGCCGACTGACCGGGCCGTCAGGTGCTCAGGCGAAGGCCCGGGACCAGCGTCCCATCCAGTCGGCGAGCTCCGCGAAGATCGCCCGGTAGTGCACCGGCGCCGGGCTCTTGTCGACCCGACGGGTGAACTCCTCGACGAAACCGGCGTACAGGTCCACGTAGCTGCCGGGCTTCAACTCGGCGACCGCCTCGTCGACGATGTCGTAGAACGGCACCGACATGAGGTGCATCCACTGCTCGAGGACGGTCACCCGCTCGAGCGGCGTCTGACGGGTGTGCTCCACCACCGGACGTCCGTAGCTGAACAGGTCGCCGTTGACGTCCATCAGCTTCTTGACGATGTAGCCGCCCCAGATGTCGTCGTGGCGCGACAGCTGCCAGGTGCCGTTGACCCAGCAGTCGGGCAGGAAGAAGTACGCGGGCGTCAGATCGGCGGTGAACGAGGTGTTCATGCCGCACACCGGGATGTTGCCGAGCGCGATCACGTTCTGCTCGCCGCGCAGCCCCGGGTCGTACGGCGGCTCCTTCCAGAACTTGTCGATGCCGTTGAGGTCGAGGATGCGATCCCACACGCCCATGTTGAGCTTCACGTCGCCCGACGCGGTGGTGTCGACGACCTTGGCGAGCTCCGGGGTGCGGAGCTCGTAGGGGTAGCCGCGGGCGTAGAACTCATCGCTCTCGACGGAGTTCACCCAACCGTTGTCGACCACTGGGCGCAGCGCCGGGTGATCGGTCACAGCGGTCAAACACGACAGGTGGTCACCGAGCCAGTCGCCCCGGGTCCCGCAGTCGTAGTCGAGGGCGATGATGACGTCGTAGCCCTCCTTCCACGCCCAGTAGTGCCCGAAGTTGCGGCTCGCCGCGGACTTGTGGGGCATCGCGGCGTAGTGGACCCCGGCGTAGGCTTCCTGGGCCGCGTAGTCGAACGAGATCACGTTCTCCCGCGGTGGCGGCGCCAGGTTGCCGTTGGAGTCGTCGCAGATCACGATCGGGATGTCGGCCGGGATGGCGTCGAACAGCTCCCACGGCGGGTCGTTCGGCATCGGGATGACGACGCAGACCCGACGGTCGTCGCTTCGTTCGGACATCTCAGGCTCCTTGCGCTTTCTCGGTCGACATCAGGTCGCCGAACTCGTTGTTGATGTACTCCTCGAGGGCCACCTGCCACGGCCGCATGAGGTTCATGCCCTGCAGGTCCAGGTTCATGTTCCGCATGATCTCGGAGTAGGGGCGCACCGAGTAGAACTCCTCGGCGAAGAAGTCGCTCGTCACCTCGACGAGCTCGATCTCGTCGGTGAGGCCGAGCACCTCGAGGATCCGGGCCGCCACGTCGCGGCGACTCCCACGGCCCTCGCACGCCATGTGGTACAGGCCGTACAGCTCGGAGTCGATGAGTCCGAGGAAGGTCCGGGCGAAGTCCGGCGTGTAGGTCGGGGTGCCGAGCTTGTCGCCCACGGCGTGCAGCGTCTTCTTGCCGTCACGGATCTGCTGGAGGATGCGGGCGACGAACTTGTGGTCCTTCGAGGGACCGCCGCCGACCATCCAACCGGCGCGGATGACGTAGTGCCGTTCGACGAACTGCTTGACGACCAGTTCGCCGTAGTACTTGGTCGCGCCGTACACGTTGAGCGGGTTCGGCTGGTCGTACTCGTCGTACACCTCGGACGGCTTGGTGCCGTCGAAGACGCCGGCGGTCGAGATGTAGACCATCGCGGCGCCCCGCTTCTGGGCCTGCAACGCGACGTACTTCGTCGCCGTGGTGTTGGTCAGGTACGTGGCGTCGACGTTCGCATCCGCGTACTCGAGCGACGTCTCCGCCGCCAGGTGCACGATCAGCTCCGGCTCGACCTTCCGGACCGCCGCAGCGACGTCGTCACGCTGACGCACGTCGAGGTCCTCGATCGTGGGACCGGACGGACCCCACGGCGTCGGGTTCGACAGGTCGATGTCGGTGACCGTCACCTCATGGCCGGCGCCGACGAGCGCCGGAACGAGGGAACGCCCCAGCATCCCCGCTCCTCCTGTCACCAGAACTCTCACAGCTGCTCCTTCGTCTGATCCTTCGAACCGTCACGCGACGGGTCGATGTCGTCCGGGATCTTCCCGGCGAACGGCTCCCCCACCCCCGGACGCACGAAGTACGTCGCGAGTCTGAAGTTCATGATCGAGCGGTCACGGGACCGCTCGTCACGCCGGACCGCGTACTGCACGCCGTTTCGCACACCACGAGCCCCGTGCGCAATGGTACCGGCTCCGCGGAGAGCGACCGACTTCCAGCCGCCGTAGCGCCGATCGAACCACGAGGTCATGGACTGGACGGTGTACGGAGAGATCGTCCCCGGCTTGCGCAGCGCACCGCCGCTCATGAAGTGCACGGCACGGACATCACCCCGGTGCCAGACGGACCAACCCGCATCACGGACCCGGGTGCACAGGTCGACGTCGTCCATGTAGAGGAAGATGTGCTCGTCCATGAGCCCCACCTCCTCGATGGCTTCGCGCCGCAGCAGCATGCACGCGCTCGACACCCAGCCGACCCGCTTCGCGCGGCCGTGGTCCCGTGTGGTGTAGACGCCTTCCAGGCCGGGCCAACGCTCCGAGAACCGCGAGAGCCCGCTCATCCAGGTGATGTAGGACCGCAGCGTGAACGGGGCGCCGGCCGCCGCGGTCTGGAACGTGCCGTCCGCGAACTCCAGGCGCGGGGCGACCACAGCTGCCGTCGGGTCCTCCCGCATCGTGTCCAGCAGGCGCGGCACCGTGTCGGGGAAGACACGGGTGTCGGTGTTCACGAGGAGCACGAACTCCGCGTCACCGCGACGGATCGCCGCGTTGTTGCCACGGCAGAAACCCGCGTTCCAGCCCATCTCGACGACCTCGACGTCCGGGAACTCGGCCCGAACACGCTCGACCGAGTCATCCGAGGAGTCGTTGTCGGCGACGAAGACCTTCCACTCGACAGCCTCCGGCATCGCGGCCGGCAGCTCCTGGAGGGTCTCCACCAACAGGTCAGCGGTGTTGTAGTTGACGATCACCACGTCGAGGCGCGTCGATGTCGGTGCCATCATCGGATCCTTCACGACCTGGTCCCCGTCTCCAACTCGACACCATCGCCGTCACCGACGTTGGGACGGAACCAGTGCACCGTCGGCAGCGCGGGGACGCCCTCCGCCGACATGCGGTCCGCCGCGATCAGGAGACCGAAGATCACCCAGAACATCGCCATCGGGACGTCCTCCTTGAGGGAAAACGAGTTCATCTCCTCGAACGCGATGTAGACGAGGACGCCGAGCGCACCGATGCCCATCGACTGGTAGAAGGGATCTTCCTTCAACGTCAGCCGGTAGGCGTACCGCGCATAGACCGAGCCGATCAGCACCACCATCCCGATGCCGAGGAGCCCGTTCTCCGCGGTCATGAGGATGTACAGGTTGTGCGCCGGTCGGAAGTCGAACTTGTTCTCCTCGTAGAGGTAGTCCCGCATCTGCTTCTCGAAGCTGTTGATGCCGATCCCGACGAACGGATGCGCCCGCACCATGCGGAACGCCATCAGGTTGATCTGCCACCGTCCGTCCCAGTTCGCCTTCGCGTTGGACTCGGTGCCGAACATCCCGTTCGCGAGTCCCGCGACCTGAGGTGCCGCCGCGGCCGCTCCGATGAGCCCGAGCAGCCCCGCCACGATGATCACCCGCATCGACACGAGATGCCGGCGAACGGCGAGGACCAGGACGATCGCCACAGCAGGGACCAGGGCCACCAGCGGCCCGCGCGCACGGGAGGCGACAGCGATGGCGAACGACAGCGGGATGCAGCCGAGGAGCACGTAGCGCATCAGGGATCCCTTGGGCACGTGCAGGGCGAAGCACGCGACCATGAGGCAGATCATCCCCACCACGCAGGCGAGGAAGTCGGGGTGGATCTGCGTGCCGAAGGGTCGGACCAGCTGCACGCTGAGCGGCTGCATCGGATCGGGTGTGAGCTGGAACTGCTTGATGCCGAGGAAGCCGTGGGTGAAGTACTGCGAGGTCGCGACGATCACCTGGACGCTCAGGAAGACGAGCCAGCCGAGCATGACCGCCCAGATGTGCTCCCGGCGCCGGATCCGGACACCGCAGTAGATGAACAACGCGGTCATCCACCCGTAGCGGAGGATCTCCGCCCAGACGAGGCGCTGGTCGACGGCGTTGACCGACGAGAGCAGCGCGACCGCGATGCCCACGAACGGCAGCATGAAGACCGGGTTCTTCAGCCCCCGCCGGAGGTCTTGGAACAACGTTCCCTCCGCCGCCCACACCAGATAGGCGAACAGCAGCACCACGTCGATCGTCGTGATGTAGATGGCGACCGCATAGCTCTCGGAGAGGATGGGGGTGAACTTCTTGTACCAGATCAGGCTGAACGACGCCGCGAGGACGAACATGAACATCAGCGACCGGTTGCGGACGGTGATGATGATCGCGAGCAACGCCGTCGTCATGACGAGGAGCAGCAGCGCCTTGTCACCGATCAGGCCCGTCGCGATGGCGACCGCGACCGTCACGCCGAGGAGCACCGACGCGGTCACCACCTCCCGCGTCCGGGTCCGGGTCGCACGATCCGCGAGATCCCGCAGGAACACGCCGTGGCCGTGCGCCGCGACGTCGCCGGTCACGCTGTCGGTGAACAACCACGTCTTCAGGCCCGAGCCGACCAGCGCGGTCACCGCCACAGCGATGGAGAACACGGATGCGACCCCTGCACCCTTGGGACCTCCCACGCCGGCGGCGACGACCCACAGGAGGAGTCCCAGCACGACCGCCGTGGTGATCAGCGCCCGACGCAGCCGTCGGTTCAGACGTGGAAGGCGACGCCGATGCCCGGCGTCGCGCTCGAGCACCGCCGTCACGTCGTCACCCACTGAACCTGGCTGCACCCGTCCGGTCGAAGAGCGCTGCCGCGATGCTCCCCGCTTCACCCGGCGACAAGGTGCCCGCGTCGGCGCTCTGTCGACCGACGCCGGACGCCGGTGACAGATCGACCGGCACCGGCGGGTTCACGGGCTTCTCGGGCTTCGAGGCGGTCCGGTTCTGCTGCACGAAGGGCGGTGGCAGCGTGACATCGCCCGATCCGGGCACGGTGGCGACCGGGGTCCGCACGTCGATCACCTCGTCGAAGCGGACATCGGGCCGTGCTGCGATCGTCCGCGCCGGACGCTCGCCGTTCGAACCTCCGGAGCGAGAACCTCGATCCGGCGTCTCCGACTCGTCGTCCGACTCCTCCTCACGGATCGAGCGGAACCATGTGAGCAGCAGTCCCGCCAGGGCTCCGACGAGGGCGCCCACCAGGAGGAACAGATAGCGCATCGGGCGTGCCGGGGCGGTCGAGGTGACGACGTCGCCGAGGCGCGTGGTGTCGAACCTGGGCTTGCTCACCATGGCCGCGACCGCGGCCTGGCGGTCCTCCAGGGTGCTGTTCGCCGACTGGGCACTCGCCAGATCCGCCTTCAGCGCCGCGAGCTGGCCCTGGCCTGCGGCGACCTGCGCCGGGGTGACGAGGGTGGCCTCGAACTGCTCGACGGCCTGTGCCTTCGCAGCGACGTTCGCGCGGGAGCCCTCGAGCTGGCCGTTGAGGTAGTCGAGCTCACGTTGCGAGTTCTCCTTGAACCGCGCTTCGCCCTGCTGGACCGCGACGTCAGCAGCAGTGGTCGCGATCAGACCGGCGAGCTTCGGATCCGGATCCCATGCGGTGATCTCCATCACCCAGGACTCGTCGAGCACGACGACGTTGAGCGCACCGCGCACCCGGTCGATCGCTGCCTGCTCGGCGGTCGGAGCCGTTCCGGTCCCACCGACCTTCAGGAAGTTGATGAGCTTCGAGGTCGTCCCGAGCTTCGGCGCCTCCTTGGATCCGTTGATCTTCTCGATGCCGATGCGCTTGACGATCTCGGTCGCCGCCTCGTTGGAGGTGGCGAGGTTGACCAGCGTGTTGCCGAGCGTGGTCTGCTTCGTGATGTCGATGCCGCCGATGTTGACCGTGCCCGCGACCTCGGCGCCGGAGTCCGTCCCCGCATACGAGCTGTCGTTCGGGTGGATGATCAGCCGTGCCACGGCTGAGTACTGCGATTTGAAGACGAACGACACGGAGAACGCGAGGAGGGCACCGACCAGGGCGAACACCGGGATGCGCCAGTACCCGCCCAGCACCTGGTCCGCCAGCGGCTTGCGGCCGCCGTGCAGCGAGGGCTGACGCTGCCGCTGGGCCGATCGGTTGACTTCTCGTGCGGTGTTCATGTTGATGGAGCCTCCCGGCTCACGTAGCAGGGTCGTCGGACCCGTCGGGATGTGGGACCTGCCTGATGCGTTGAACCACGTTGAGCATGACCGTTGCAATGAGGCGAACTCCCAGGAGGGTCGCCGTCAGCCATCGGCGTGGATCTGCCGCATCGGGATATCGGGACTTGCGTGCGAAGAGATACGCCCCACGGTGGAAGTACCACACCTGTGACACCGGCCATCCCCCGCGGGAACCACCTTCGCGGTGAACGATACGGGCCTGGGGCACGCACCACACGTCGCGTCCCGCCGCTGCCACCCTGGCGCACAGCTCCGCGTCCTCGAAGTGCATGAAGAAGTCGGGATCGAAGCCGCCGAGTGACTCGAAGAGGTCCCGCGGGATCATCATCGCGGCCCCGGACACCCAGTCGACGGTCCACGGCTGGCTGCGGTCGACCTGATCGGCGCGCAGGAACCGGCGTGACCACGGGTTGTTGGGGAACCACCGCGTCAACGGCGATCGCCGGCCGAAGATGCCGGCTGCGGCCGTCGGGAACGATCGTGCCGTCATCTGATCGGTGCCGTCGGGGTTCAACAGCATCGGCGCGACCACACCGACCGGACGCCCCTCAGCCGCTCTGGCGTCCGCGAACGCGACCATCTCGTCGATGGCATCCGCGTCCACGGTCGTGTCGGGGTTGAGCACCAGGAGGTAGCGGCCGGCGGCGTGAGCGGCAGCGAGGTTGTGCGAGCGACCGAACCCGGCGTTGCGATGGCGCTCGACGAACACGACGTCCGGATGCGAGGATCGGATCGCTGCAGCGACGTCGTCGCGGGAGTCGTTGTCGACGACCACGACCTCCGTTTCGGACCGGGGAGCGCCGACCTCGAGGGTGTCGAGGCACCGCAGCACGTCATCGCGGCAGTTGTAGGTCACGATCGTGACCGTCACGTCCGGTACGAGGTCCTCCCCGTGGACCGGGGCTGTGGTCACTCGGCTCCGACCGACTTGAGGATCATCTTCGCGGTCTCGCCCATGATCCAGAGATCCATCTTCATGGACTGACCTGCCACGTACTCCACGTCGGCCCGGATCTGCTCGTCGATGGTGAGGGTGTTGCGACCGGTGCAGGCCGCGAGCCCCGTCAGGCCGGGCTTGACCGTGAACTTCACCAGCTGGGACGGCTGGTAGTGCCGGATCATCTCCGGCAGCTCGGGACGGGGCCCGACGAGGCTCGAGTCGCCCTTGACCACGTTGAAGAGGTTCGGCAGCTCGTCGAGCGTCGTCTGGCGGATGAGCGCTCCGAGTCGGGTGTTGCGCGGATCGTTCGCGTGCTTGTAGTACCGGGTGCTCAGCTCGGACGTCTCGAAGTCGTAGTCGTACAGCTCGGGGAAGCGCTCCTTGGCGTCGACGTACATCGTGCGGAACTTGTAGAAGGTGAACACGCGACCGTCGGCGCCGACGCGTTGCTGACGGAACACCGCCGGACCCTTGCTCTCCAGGCGGATGGCCAGGGCCAGGAGCCCGATGATCGGAGCGGCCAGCACCAGCGCCGGCACCGCGACGAGGAGATCGATCACCCGCTTGGCGGCGAGGTACAGCCGGCTCCGATTCCCCTGGATCGCCACATCGAGCCCGGCCAGCTCCCGCTGCACGTACGGATGGATCTCGTGGAGCTCCAGCGGCGGCCGGGTGACGATCTCCTCGACGTCGTCGGGCAGCGTCGCAGTGAGCACCTCGAGCTCGGCGTCGAGGTGATCCAGTTCGCGGTCCAGTTCGACACGGCTGACGCCCGCGTCTGTCCGCGGCGAGCGCAGGTCGATGAGGCTCGCCGTACCGTCGATCGGATCGCGCTCGACGACGGGATCGATGGCGTGGCGGTAGCTCCCGGTCCGCTCATCGGATTCCTTCGACCGCCCGGTCCACGTACCCCAGGTGGATGCAGTCCTCACCGATAGCCTCCCAGTACGTCGTCGTGCCCCATTCGGCTTCCCCACGGTCGCGCCAGCGGGACTGCGTCCTCGCCGGCGGCCTTGTCACGAAAGGGTAACCATCCGTCGCATCGCCGGGCAAGGGGGTACTTCTGCCTGGGAGAAGATGCTGCTCAGGGCCAGTACACGGGAGCCCCCTCGCCGACCGGGGCGGGTCGGCCACGCAGGAACCCGAGCCGGGAGCCGTCCACGCCGATCGTCGCCGCGGACTGCCATGTCGTGAGGCCGATCTGGTGCCTGGTGAACAGCAGCGTCGAGCCATCGAAGGAGAAGTCGACGCTCGAGTTGATGTTGCCGTCGTCGAGCACCACCTGAGCGCTGAGCGGCACCTGTGCGGTCGAGGCCCGGAAGATGCTCCAGGGTCCGAACGGGAACATGCCGGTGCAGCGGAGCCACACGATCTGGGAGCCGTCGGGCGACATGTAGGGATCGAAGTCGGCGAACGAGTCGTAGGTCAGGCGCTGCTCGGCTCCCGTGGCGACGTCGAGCCGGAACACCTCGTAGTCCCACCACCAGCACGTCACGCTCCCCGCCGGGCACCCGATGAACAGGATGCCGCGCCCGTCGGGGGTCCAGGACGGGTCGATCGCCATGTTGGCGACCCGGTTGGAGACCTTCCGCGGACCGCGGGCCTCTGCGTCGGTCACGTAGATGTCGGTCGTCATCGAGTCACCTGCGGACATGACCAGCTGGGTCCCGTCCGGTGACCACTCGACATGGCCCTGACGGGTCCAGCCGTAGGCGCCATCCGCGAGCAGCATCCGCTGGTTCGAACCGTCAGAATCCATCACCCAGAGGTTGTTCGTGTCGATGTCGGTGACGGACGAGCCGGCGACCGCTGTGTAAAACAGGATCTTCGTGCCGTCCGGGCTGGGGCGAGGCCAGAGGTGCTCGACCGTCGGATCCGCTGTCAACCTGACAGGATCGGAGCCGTCGATGCGCATCCGGAAGATCTCCGTGGTCGCCTGCCCGGGCGGCTTCGAGGAGTACAGGACATGGGTGTCGCGTGCCGTCGGGGACGCGACGACGGTGGACATCGGGGCGACCGGACGCGAGCGCCGGAGCGTTGCATCCGATGTGGGGACCTCTCCCCCGGGACCCGCAGCAGCACACGAAGCGACCATGACCATGCCCACAGCGACGATGAGCGTGGCGGCGAGATACCGGGAGCGTGGTCGTCGGCTGCGGCGGGGAGCGTCCATCGCCGGTTGGTCGGCAACGGAGCCAAAAATCTTGAGCGCCGATCAACTGCGATCGGGTCAGGGCGATGGCGTCACGAACACCTGCGATGTCGGTGCTGGACTGATCCGACGCGACACCCGGTTGTCGAACCCGTTCGAGAAGAGCGCGAACCGGTCGGTGAGCCAAAGTCGGCTGTAGATCAGGTGCCGGCTGTCGGCGGTCCAGTTGGCGTACCCGCCGTGTGCGTCGATGAGCGCCAGCTCATCAGGGTCGACCTTGCGACCGAGTTCGAACGGACCGACGTAGAGGTTCGTGTCGAGGAGGCCCGGTTCCATCCAGGTGATGCTGCGCCCGTCCGGCGACACGTACACGTCGTTCGCACCGCTGTCGTGGCCGTCG
>CAYSCB010000071.1:0-10754 GCA_964429335.1 uncultured Aquihabitans sp. | reverse complement strand
CCGGATCCGTTCGTCGATGTCGGCAGCGCAGATCGTTCCCCATTCCTCGTCGTCGGCGTGACCGGAACGGAACGCGTTGGTGTTGCGGACCTTCACCGCTCCGGGCACGAGCGGCTCGAACGGCTCCTTGATGGCGGGCAACCCCGTGATGGACAGGGCCCCGAGCGTGGTGCCGTGGTAGGCGAGGTCGCGTGAGATGACCTTCGTGCGGTCCGGCTGGCCGACGGCACGGAAGTACTGACGGGCGAGCTTCCACGCCGTGTCGACCGCTTCGCTGCCACCCGTGGTGAAGAACACGCGGTCCAGGTCGCCGGGCGCCATCGCTGTCAGCCGCTCCGCCAGCGCGAGCGCGGGTTCGGTCGCGTAGGACCACACGGGGAAGAAGGCGAGCGTTCCTGCCTGCTGGGCAGCCGCTTCGGCGAGCTCACGGCGACCGTGGCCGACCTGGACGGTGAAGAGACCGGCGAGACCGTCCAGGTAGCGCTTCCCGGCCCGGTCCCAGACGTAGCAGCCCTCGCCGCGCACCATCACCGGGAGGCCCTCGGTGGAGCTCATCGCGGTGAAGTGCCCCCACAGGGGGGAGCGGGCCGGAGTGGGTTCGTCCATCATGTCCTCACCGATCGTTGCCAGTGTGGCCGAGCGAGTAGCGGCCCGGCTGCGGGAAGGCGGCCAGTCCGTGGGGACCCTTGCCCACCGGGATCTTCTTGATCATCTGACCGGTCGTGGTGTCGAACACGTAGACGACGTCGTCGTAGCGGCCCGACAGCCACAGCTTGGACCCGTCCGCCGACACGCCGCCCATGTCGGGGGAGCCGCCGCCGGGGATCGTCCAGGTGCCGACGACCGTCAACGTCGCGAAGTCGATGACGCTGATGGTCCCGCCCCCGGTGGCACCCGTGCGGTCGGAGTGGCCGCGGTTGGACACGTAGGCGACCGTGGCGTCACGGCTCGGGTGGATGCCGTGGGCGCCGTCACCGGTCGGGATGAAGCCGACCTTGCGGAACGACGGCCCGTCGACGACGTGGACACCCCCCGCCATCATGTCCGCGACCAGGAACGTCGTGCCGTCGGGTGCGACCCGGCAGTCCTGCGGCATGTCGCCCGTGTCGAGGTCGAGGGTTCCCTGGATCTGGCCGGTGAGCGTGTCGACCTTGATCAGCCGGCCGGAGAACTCGCAGGTCGCGATGAAGTACGTGCCGTCGGCGGACCAGTCGGCGTGGTTGATCCCGTCCGTCGTCGCACCCTTGCCGGTGCAGGGCACCTCGACCGAACGGGTGCGCTGCCAGGTCGTGGCGTCGTAGAAGTCCATGCGGTTGCGCCGCTCGGCCATCACGATCGCGCTGTGACCGTCGGGGGTGAAGTACAGGTTGTAGGGGGCGTCGACAGGGATCGGCGTGCCGGGCTCGCCGGTGACCGGATCGAACGGCACCAGCTGGCTCGAGCCCGATGCGCTCGCGTAGAGGGTCTTCATGTCGTGGGATGGCACGACGTGCTGGACGAGCTTGCCCACCGGGTGGCGACCCACCACCTCGTAGGTCGCCTGGTCGATCACCCAGACCTGGCCGTCGTCGTTGTCGGGGACGTACACGTAGGACTTCGCATCCGCCGGTGCCGCCGACGGCTTGCCCGCAGCGGTCTCCGAGTAGACGTCGGCCGGGTCGATCACCGGTGCCATCCCCGGGATCTGGCCGGGGATCCCTGCGGCGGTCGTGGTCGTCGAGGATCCCCCCGCCTTCGTATCGGCGGTCGTCGTCTTTGCGGCCGTCGTGGCCCGTGCGGCGTCACTGCGCTCGTCGGACGCACATCCGGCGGCGACGGCCGCCACGGAGAGCGCCACGACGGAAGCGACGATCGCTGCGACCTGTCGGTGGTGTCGTCGACGCCGGGACATGTTCGCCGACGTTAGGGCCTGTGGAGGCGTTGCCGCGTAGCTTGCGGATGTGGACGATGCCTACGACGACTTCCCGAACCTCACCTTCGATCGACCTGCCCCCGGCGTGCTTCGCATCACGCTCGACGGCCCCGGCCTCAACGCCGTGGACGCCGAGGTGCACCGCGAGCTCGCCGAGGTGTGGCGTGCGGTCGACCGGGATCCGGGAACCCACGTCGCGGTCCTGCGGGGAGCAGGGCGGGCCTTCTCGGCCGGTGGGAGCTTCGAGCTGATCGACGGGATGATCGAGGACTACGCGGCGCGGACGCGGGTCCTGCGCGAGGCACGTGATCTCGTGTTCAACGTGATCGACTGCTCGAAGCCGATCGTGTCGGCCATGCACGGACCAGCGGTGGGTGCGGGTCTGGTCGCCGGGCTGCTCGCAGATGTGTCGATCGCTGCTCGGACGGCCCGGATCATCGACGGCCACACCCGACTCGGCGTCGCTGCGGGCGACCACGCGGCGGTCTGCTGGCCGCTGCTGTGCGGGATGGCCAAGGCGAAGTACCACCTGCTCACCTGCGAGCCGCTGACGGGCGAGGAGGCGGAGCGGATCGGGCTCGTGTCGCTGTGCGTCGACGACGACGAGCTCCAGGATCGAGCACTCGCCGTGGCCGAGCAGCTCGCCGGAGGTGCGCAGTCCGCCGTCCGTTGGACGAAGCACGCCCTCAACAACTGGTACCGGGACCACTCGTCGATCTTCGACGCGTCGTGGGGGCTCGAGTTCTACGGGTTCGGTGGACCTGACGCGGCGGAGGGGCTGGCCTCACACCGCGAGAAGCGCCCGCCGCGGTTCGACGGCCCGACCAGCGAGTGACCACCCCCCCCCGCCCCAACTCCTTCTGTTCGTTCGATCACAACGCTCGCGTTGTGATCGAACGAACAGAATGGGGTCATGGGGTCGGCACGAGCACGCAGCGCGTTCCTGTGTAGATGGTCGGCAGGCACTTGTTGCAGTGGATGCAGCGGCCCTCGTGGTCCGCGTCGGCCTGCATGCGGTTCACGAGGTCCGGTTCGCGCAGCAGTGCCCTGGCCATGGCGACGAACTCGAATCCCTCGGCCATCGCCGCTTCGATCGTCGAACGTTGGTTGATGCCGCCCAGCAGGACGAGCGGCATCTTCAGCTCGTCTCGGAACTGCCGGGCGAACGGGAGGAAGAACCCCTCCTCGAACGGGTACTTCGGGAACAGCTTCGGTCCGTAGAAGCGCAGGCCGAACCCGACCAGTGGCGGCTGGGTCTCTCGGAACTCCCGCATCGGCACGTCGCCACGGAAGAAGTACATGCCGTTGAGCAGCGAGCTGCCGCCGGTGAGCTGGAGCGCGTCGAGGTGCCCGTCGGCTTCGATGAGCTTGGCCATCGGCAGGCTCTCGTCGAGCCACAGGCCCCGGTCCACCCCATCGGCCATGTTGAACTTCGCGGTCACCGCCATGTGATCCGGTGCTGCTGCGCGCACCGCGGCGAGCACCCGTCTCGGGAACGCGATCCGTCGTTCGAGCGATCCTCCGTACTCGTCGGTCCGCTTGTTGAGGTTCGGGCTCATGAACGAGCTGAGCAGGTAGTTGTGGCCGAGGTGCACCTCGACCGCGTCGAAGCCGGCCTCTGCAGCGACGCGCGTGGCCTGCTCGTAATCGGCGACGACGGTATCGAGCTCCGACAACGTGGCGCCGCGGACGAGCGCCATCGCCGGTGCGCTGAGCCGGGTCGACGGGGCGAGCGTCGCCATGCCGTTCGAGCGCGTGTTCGCGACGAGCCCGGCGTGGCCGATCTGCGCTGAGATCGCGGCGCCCTCGTCGTGCACCGCAGCGGTGAGGCGCTGCAGGTCCGGGACCTTGTCGGGCGACATCACCATCGTGTGGCGTTGCACCCGACCGCTGGGTGACACGGCGCAGTAGGCGACGGTCGTCATGCCGATGCCGCCGGCCGCGACCCGTCGGTGGAACTCGACGAGCTCGTCGGTCACAGCGCCGTTGCGCATGACCCCCTCGAACGTCGCTGCCTTGATGATGCGGTTGCGCAGCTGCAGCGGGCCGAGGTGGGTCGGTGCGAAGGGATCGGGGTGCGACATCGTCTTCCTCGCGGGTCGTCGTCCGGGGGATCGTCTTCCTGGAGACACCGATGTTCCTGAGCATCTCCGGAGGATGAGACGACCCGTGGTGAAGCGTAGGTCGGAAGTCGCGTCCGCGCTCCCTAGCCTCTCTCCCATGGACTTCCTGCCCGAGGAGCGGCGGCTCCCCGACGCGCTGCGACTGCCGGAGGGCGCGCTGAGCTCGACGGATCTCGGCAACGGCGTGCTGCCCGACGATGCATGGTGCCGGCACCTGGCGACAGAACTCTCACCGGATCTGCTGATCGTGGTCGATCCGCTGCTGCGGGCGGTCTGGGCGAGCGGCGTGGTCGAGCGGATCCTCGGCATCCCACGGGGGGAGCTGCTCGGGAGCCCGGTCAGCGACCACGTCCACCCGGACGACCTGATGGTGGCGATGGGAGCGCTGAACGAGACCCAACGTGCCGACGGCTACCACGTGGCGACCCGGATCAGGGTCCGCCGGTGGGACGGCACCTACGTCGACACGCGTGTGACGGCTGCGACGATCTCCGACGACGCGGGGACGTGGATGGTCTTGTCGCTGCGCCCGGTCGAGGACGAGGTGGCGATCGAGCGGCGGAGGGCGCAGCTCAAGGCGCTGGCCCAGAGCGTCTACGTCGAGTGCGCCGGGATGCGCTGGTTCGAGCTGTCGAACCGGATCGAGGGGATGCTCGGAGCGCTCGCCGGAGTCGTCGGGGCGCGCACGGTCGAGCTCGCGGCCAACCGTGACGGCGCGTTCGTGCTCGACGCCATGTGGGCACGATCGGGCAGCGGAGTCGGGTCGACCCGGTCCGAGGTCCACTTCGAGCCGGTCGCGGATCTCACCCAGCTGCGCATGGCGCCCTGCGTCGTGACCACCGTCGACCAGCACCCGGCAGGTCCCGAAGTCGATCCGCCGGAGGATCCATCGGGGATGGTCGTCGAGCTCTGGCTCGACGGCGACGGAGGCGTCGTGCGGCTGGTGTTCGGTGGCTACACCGAGACGTGGGACGACGCGAACGCCGACATCATCGCCCTCAGCTGCTCGACGATGCTCGCGACGATGCACCGATGTGAGCAGGAGCGCGAGCTCAACACCCGGGCGACCCGGGATCCGCTCACACGCCTGTTGAACCGCTCGGCGCTGCTCCAGCGCCTCGAGGAGATGCTCGCGGTCGCGGGTGCCGACTCCCGACCGGTCGTGCTGTTCGCGGACCTCAACCACTTCAAGGCGCTGAACGACCGGTTCGGTCACCGCGAGGGGGATCGGGTGCTGTGCCGCGTCGCCGACGCAATCGCCTCGCAGGTCCGTGCCGGTGACGTCGCAGCGAGGATCGGTGGTGACGAGTTCGTGGTGGTGTTCGAGCCGACGGCCATCCCGGCGGATCACCTGGTGGAACGGATCCGCTCCGAGGTCGACGCAGCGTTGGCGGAATGGCCGGACGTGTCGGTGGCGGTCGGCGCGATCGTCGTCGAAGCTGCCGACTCGGCCGACGTCGTGATCGATCGGGCTGACCAGGCGATGTACGCCGACAAGGCCCGGAACCGCAACGCCGTCCGTCGGCGCTGACGGTCCGGTCTCGCGGATCAGCCCAGGTTGTGGGCGTCGAGGATCTCCCGCAGCGTGGCGTCGGTGATCGGTTCGCCGTCGAGGTGGCCATCGGTGTGACGGTCCAGGATCACCACACCCGCCGAGTTCTCGATCGGCATGTGCGTCCAGGTCAGATCACGGCCGTCGGGCAACGGGTAGAGGCGGTTGGTGAGGGTCATGGGCACGTGTTCCACGGTAGGGGTCAGGGCTGAGGGGGACCACAGGTCCATCGGATCAAATGCCGGAGCCGGCGCAGGGTCATGTGACCCATCGCAATGGGTCAAGATCACCTGATGCGAACGGGACTCCATCGACGCGTCGCCGGCCTCCGCTCCGGCGCCGTGGCGATCGCACCGATCCTCGTCGGCGTCGCCCCCGTGGGGGTCGTGGCAGGAGCCACCCCCGTCGCGCACGGGATGCCGTGGGACGTGCCGGTCGGCTTCTCGACGATCCTGTTCGCCGGTGCCTCTCAGCTCGCTGCGATCGAGGTGCTGACCGGCGGTGGGACAGCGCTCGTCGCGGTGATCACCGCGTGCACCATGAACCTGCGGATGGCCGCGTACTCGGCGTCGTTGGCCCCGGAGGCCGCCGGCCTCCGCCTTCGACGCCGCCTCGTGATGGCCTACCTGCTGACCGACGAGGCCTACGCGATCTCGATCCTCCGGTGGTCCGACGACGACGGTGCCGGTGGCGGCGATCCTGGCATCGACGGTCGCGACGAGGATCGGTGGTGGTTCTACCTCGGTGCCGGGCTGTCGCTCTGGCTCACGTGGCAGGTCACCACGCTGCTCGGCATCTGGATCGGTGACGCGGTGCCGTCCGGTGCGCATCTGGACTTCGCCGTGCCGCTCGCCTTCCTGGCACTGCTCGTGCCGACGCTGGTGCGCCGTCCCGCTGTCGTCGCCGCCGTCGTCGGGGGGACGATCGCCCTGGTGGCGGGCGAGCTCGGCGCCGGGGCGACATCGGTCGTGATCGGGCTGTGCGTCGGAGCGATCGCCGGCGCCCTCGTCGATGACGACGTGCCGTCGCCCCACGGCGTCGACGAGGCCTCGGGTTCGGCGCCGTGAGCGGGGCCTGGGCGACGATCCTCGTCAGCGGGATCTGCACGTTCGCGATGCGGGCGTCGTTCCTCGTGGCCGCTCACCGGATGGTCCGGGTGCCCGACCGCGTCCATCGTCTGCTCCGCCAGATCCCTCCGGCAGCCCTCGCTGCACTGGTCCTTCCGGCGTTCGTCCGGCCGGAGGGCCACTTCGACCTCCTCCAGGCCCGCTTCGGTGCCGGCGTGGTCGCTGCCTTGGTCGCCTGGCGGACCCGCAACGTCGTGCTCACCCTCCTCGCCGGGATGGCAGCGCTCCTCGCGATCCAGGCGGTGGCGGGCGCGATCTGAGGCCCGACATAGGCTCCGGGTCCATGGATTCGGACCCCCGGACCGACGACGGCCGGGCGCGCTCGTGGTGGGGATGGGGTTGGGAGGACCAGGCCGCCACCGACGCCGAGTGCGTCGCGTTGGGAGCGCTCGTGCCCGGGCTGCCGGAGCGTCCGCTGGTCCCACCGCGGGTGGAGGATCTGGACCTCCCTGACCCACGCCTGCAGGTCCCTGCGTCGCTCGCTGCGATCGCGGACAGCTCCCCGGCCGCCCGCGCGTCGCACGCCCGGGGCAAGGCCTACCGCGACGTCGTGCGCGCGTTGCACGGTGATGCCGGCTCGCCGCCGGACGTCGTGATGCGGCCCCGTGACGAGGAGGACGTGGTCGCGGTGCTCGACTGGGCGGGCGACGCCGGGATCGCCGTCGTCCCGTTCGGCGGTGGCTCGTCCGTGGTCGGTGGCGTCGAGTGCGACGGCAACGGCCGCAACGGCGTCGCGTCGCTCGACCTGGGACTGCTCGACCGGGTCGTCGAGGTCGACGAGGTGAGTCGGGCCGCCCGTGTGCAGGCCGGGGTGCTGGGCCCGGCGCTCGAGGATCAGCTACGACCGCACGGTCTGACGCTGCGGCACTTCCCGCAGAGCTTCGAGTTCTCCACGCTCGGAGGTTGGATCGCCACGAGGGCCGGTGGTCACTTCGCCACGCTGCGGACCCACATCGACGACCTCGTCGAGTCGGTGCGGGTGGTCACTCCGGTCGGGATCAGCGAGTCGTGGCGGCTTCCGGGCTCCGGTGCGGGTCCGTCACACGACCGCCTGTTCCTCGGCTCCGAAGGCGCCCTGGGCGTCATCACCGAAGCGTGGGTCCGGTTGCAGCGCCGTCCCGTGCACCGCGCGTCGATCTCCGCGACGTTCGCCGACGGAGCCTCCGCCATCGCTGCGGTCAGGGGGATCGCCCAGTCGGACCGCTTCCCGGCGAACTGCCGGTTGCTCGACCCGGCTGAAGCCGCGCTGTCCGGCGCCGGGGCGGGGGACAGCTGGGTCCTCGTGCTGGGGCTGGAGTCCGCGGATCACCCTGTGGACGCGGACTTGGGGTTCTGCGTCGACATCGCTCGTTCGCACGGTGCGACGGTCGCCGAGACCGTCGTGTCCGGTCCCGGACCGTTCGACGTGTCGGCCTCCTCGGCGCCGACGCGTGACGTCGCGTCGGACACCTGGCGATCGGCGTTCCTGCGCATGCCCTACCGGCGCGACGCTCTCGCGAGGATGAGCGCGATCGTCGAGACGTTCGAGACGGCCACCACATGGGACCGCGTCGAGGACCTGATCGACGCGGTGCGCACCGAGGTCGGCGACGCGGTCGAGCGGATCACCGGAGCGCCGGGGTTGCTGACCTGGCGCTTCACCCACGTGTACCCCGATGGTGCAGCGCCGTACTTCACCGTGATCGCGGCCGGTCGCCGTGGCAGCGAGGTCGCGATGTGGGACGAGATCAAGGCGGCAGCGATGGACGTCCTCGTGCAGCGCCGGGCGACGGTCACCCACCACCACGCGGTCGGGCGTGACCACCGACCGGGCTACGACCGCCAACGCCCCGAACCGTTCGCAGCAGCGCTCGTCGCAGCGAAGCGGGCGCTCGATCCCGCCGGGATCCTCAACCCCGGAGTGCTCCTCGACACCTGACGCCGTTCCCTCCCAGGACCGGGGACGTGGCGTCCGGTGAGTCGGACAGCTCATGACCACCCCGAACCTGCCGACTGGAACCCATGCGTTTGGGACTGCGTCACCTCATGTCAGGCTTCGTCGTGCTCGCCGGCGTGCTCCTCACCGTTCCGGCGGCCGAGGCGGCATCGTCATCACCAGGGTCCACCTCGTCGTCCTCTGCGTCTGCCCCGTCGGGAGGTGCGCGTTCGTCCACGAGGATCGCAACCGCGAGGAAGGCACCGGTGAAGCGAGCGCCGACGAAGAGAGCACCGGTGAAGACGACATCGGGGAAGAAGACAGCGGGGAACATCGCTCGGGTGAAGCGCGTGTCCGCGTCGAACGGGGCGGCTGCCGGCAAGCGGACCCACATCGTGCGCAGCGGTGACACCGTCGCGTCGATCGCCAAGCGCTACGGCGTGTCGGCGAACGCCGTCCGTGCCGCGAACGGGATCATCGACGATCGGCTGTTCCGGGGTGCGCGGCTGATCATCGACGGCGGCAACGCCACTCCCGCGGGCTCGTCGTCGACGACCGCCGGGAAGGTCGGACCGACGCTCCGCTGCCCGGTGCGCGGCGCGACGTTCATGAACGACTGGGGTTTCCCACGTGACGACGGCGGGCGCTTCCACGAAGGGACCGATGTCTTCGCACCACGCGGCGCGACCGTGGTCGCCCCCGCGTCCGGCACCGTGGTGTTCGGCTCGAACCCGCTGGGTGGCACGACGTTCAACCTGACCACGGACACCGGTTGGGTGATCTACGGCGCGCACCTGTCGAAGACGATCGGGACCTCACGCCACGTGAAGGCCGGTGAGGCGATCGCCCGTGTCGGCAACTCCGGCAACGCCGCCGGTGGCGACACGCACCTGCACGTCGGGCTCAAGAGGTGGGGCTCGACGTCGATCAATCCGTACCCGTCGCTGCGCGCCGCCTGCTCCTGAGCGGCTCAGCCGGCGTTCGACGGGACGATCACCCGCTCGGCGAATCCTGCGAGCGCATCCGCGGTGTCGTCGAGGAACAGGAACGCCGGGACCACGCAGCGGTCCACGCCCATCGCGGCGAGCTCCTCGACCGCAGCGACCGGGTCGTCGCCGAACACGCCGGCACTGCCGCTGGTGACGGTGATCGCGGCCGGATCGCGGCCGGCGTCGGTAGCGGTCTGGCGCATGATGTCGATGAGGGTCGGCAGGTCGCCCTTCGCGGGGAAGAAGCCGTCGCCGAGCCGGCCGGCCCGTCGCGCCGCTGCGGTGCTGTGGCCACCGATCGTGATCGGCACCCGACCGGTTGCGGGCTTGGGGTTGACGCTGGCGCCTTCGAACGAGGCGAACCGGCCGTCGAAGGCCACGTGGTCGTCGTCCCACAACGCGCGCATGACGTCGATCCACTCGTCGGTCCGTGCGCCACGGTCCTGGAACGGGACGCCCAGCGCGCGGAACTCCTCCTCGAGCCAACCCACACCGACACCGAGCTCCAGCCGACCTCCGGACAGCCGGTCGAGCGTCGCGACCTCCTTCGCGAGGATGAGCGGGTTGCGCTGCGGGAGGATCAGGATGCCGGTGCCCAGCCGGATGCGCTCGGTCGCAGCAGCGACGAACGACAACCAGATGAGCGGATCGGGGATCGGCGTCGACGCCTCGGCGGCCATCTTCCCGCTGCGGTCATACGGGTACTCCGACGTGTAGCCGTCCGGGAAGATGACGTGCTCCACGGTCCACAGCGACTCGAAGCCGGCCTCCTCGGCCGATCGTGCGAGGTGGACCAGACCGTCCCGCTCGGTGAACTGCAGCGTGTTGGCGAAGATGATCCCGAAGTCCATGGTCGTCATCATGGTCCACCGAGGTGGGATGCCGGGCCGGGTTCGCATCAGGAGCGCGGGTGCAGCGCCGCCCGGTCGGTGATCACGAGCGACTCTGGTCACGAGCAACGGTGATCAGGAGCGACGGTGGTGTGTTGACGGCTCTCGGATCGGTGACCCACCGGGCGGTTCTGAGCAGCATCGAAGCAGGCGACGCAGCACGATGCTTCGGTCACCGGCAACAATGCGGAGATGGACGACACCACGGCATCCGCGTCGATCACCGTCGGGGAGCTGCTCGTGCGC
>CAYSCB010000070.1:0-10801 GCA_964429335.1 uncultured Aquihabitans sp. | reverse complement strand
GCCGAGCCGTGCGAGCGACCGCCGACCTCGACGCCGTCACCGACCAGCGCTACACGCCGACTGCTCTCGAGGTCCTGCGCGCCCGCGGTGACGCCACCTACGACGCAGCCGACCCGCACACGATCACGAGTGGGGAGGTGCAGTTCCAGGACGTCGAACCGGTCGACGACGCCGACGTGGCGCACCTCGACGACGGTCCGACCGTTCGCACACCGCGCTCTTCGGTGTTCGAGCACTTCGTTTGGAGCCGCACTGCCCACGTGAGCGGAGTCACCGAGAAGGACCGACCAGGTGCGCGAGGTGCTGCACGCGTTCCCTCGCCCGCAGGGGGTGACGGCAGCGTGATCGTGGTCGGGCAGGATGGGAGCGTGAACACGGTGACGCGCAACCCGCCACGGCGACGATGACGCAGCCAGCCGCGACGCCAGTGGAGATCGGCCGTCAGCCGTCGCCCGCTCCATCGACTCCCGTGTTCCCGGAGCTGACGGCGCGGCGGGCGTTCCACCTCCTGGCCAAGCCCACCGGCCCGATCTGCAACCTCGACTGCGAGTACTGCTTCTTCCTCTCCAAGGAGACGCTCTATCCGGGCGACCGGTTCCGCATGACCGACCACGTGGTCGAGACCTACATCGGCCAGCTCCTCGAGTCACAGCCCGACGGCGAGGTGATCGTGGCGTGGCAGGGCGGTGAGCCGACCCTGATGGGGATCGACTTCTTCCGCCACACGGTCGCGCTCGCCGAACGTCTCCGCCGCCCCGGCCAACGGCTTCTGCACACCATCCAGACGAACGGCACGCTGCTCACCGACGAGTGGGCCGAGTTCCTGGCCGAGCACCGGTTCCTCGTCGGGTTGAGCATCGACGGACCACCCGAGCTGCACGACCGGTACCGGGTCGACAAGAAGGGCCGGCCGAGCTCGGAACGGGTCCTGAGCGGCCTGACGCACCTGCAGGACAGCGGCGTCGACGTGAACGTGCTGTGCACCGTGAACGCCGCCAACCAGGCCCACCCCCTCGACGTCTACCGCTACTTCCGCGACGTGCTCGGCCTGCGCCACATGCAGTTCATCCCGATCGTCGAGCGCGAGAACGACACTGGCTTCCAGGAGGGCGACACCGTCACCAACCGGTCGGTCGATCCGGCGGCGTGGGGGGCGTTCCTCACCACGATCTTCGACGAGTGGGTTCGGCGAGACGTGGGCGAGGTGTTCGTGCAGATGTTCGACGCTGCGCTCGCCTCGTGGTTGGAGCTCCCATCGACCATGTGCATCTTCCGCCGCACGTGCGGCGACGCGCTCGCACTGGAGCACAACGGCGACGTCTACTCCTGTGACCACTTCGTCGAGCCCGACCACCTGCTCGGCAACATCGTCGAGACCCACATGGTCGAACTGGTCGCCTCGCCGCGCCAGCGGGCTTTCGGCCAGGCGGAGCTCGACACCCTGCCGGCGTACTGCCGCAACTGCGAGGTGCGCTTCGCGTGCAACGGCGAGTGCCCGAAGAACCGGTTCACGCTCACACCCGACGGCGAGGCCGGCCTGAACTACCTCTGCGCCGGCTACCGGAGCTTCTTCAACCA
Source organism: uncultured Aquihabitans sp. (assembly GCA_964429335.1). Classification (GTDB taxonomy): domain Bacteria; phylum Actinomycetota; class Acidimicrobiia; order Acidimicrobiales; family Microtrichaceae; genus Dermatobacter. Next base: position 9,223 of record CAYSCB010000070.1, on the reverse strand, counting down.
CGTCGACGGCCCGATGCGGTTGATGGCCGAGCTGCTCCGAGGCGGCCGCTACGCCGACGAGATCATGCAGATGTTCGCCTCGGTGGGTCGCAACGATCCTTGCCCCTGCGGCAGCGGGCGCAAGGCCAAGCACTGCCACCAGTCCTGAGCGCTCGCCCCGCCCGAACGGAGCGTCGCCAGTTCGGAGACACCCGGGTCGTGGGCGTTCACCCCCAGAGGATGAGGACACCACCGCGACGGGGACACAAGACTGAACATATCGACCACGGGCGTTGGCCCACGTCGTTCCTGTGACCGGAGGACACCATGCCCAAGCACTTCAACGGCCGCATCGAGCTCGACATCCGGGACTCCGAGCCGGACTGGACGCCGTACCTTGCGCCCAAGGCACCGGAGGGCGCTCCGAACGTCCTGTTCCTGACCTGGGACGACCTGGGGTACGCCACGATGGACATCTTCGGCGGCCCGGTCGAGTGCCCGAACATGCGCCGCATCCAGGAGAAGGGCGTCACCTTCTCCAACTTCCACACCACGGCGCTGTGCTCCCCGACCCGTGCGTCGCTGCTCACCGGGCGCAACGCCACCTCGAACGGCATGGCCACCATCGCCGAGTTCGCGTCCGGGTTCCCCGGCATCTCGACCCGCATCCCGTTCGAGAACGGCTTCATCTCCGAGGTGCTCGCCGAGCAGGGGTACAACACGTACTGCATCGGCAAGTGGCACCTCACCCCGGGCGAGGAGTGCAACCTCGCCGCCTACAAGGGCCGCTGGCCGTTGGGGCGGGGCTTCGAACGCTTCTACGGGTTCCTCGGTGGCGAGACCAACTCGTACTTCCCGGACCTGGTGCACGACAACCATCCGATCGAGCCGCCCGCTCGGCCCGAGGACGGCTACCACCTCGCGGACGACCTGGCCGAGAAGGCGATCTCGTTCATCCAGGACGCCAAGGTCATCGATCCTGACAAGCCCTTCTTCATGTACCTGGCCCCGCAGGCGGGACACGCGCCGCACCTGGTGCCGCTGGAGTGGGCCGACCGCTACAAGGGGGTGTTCGACGAGGGCTACGAGGCGATCCGCGACGGGATCCTCGCCCGCCAGATCGAGCTCGGCCTGGTCCCGGAGGGGACGCAGCTCTCAACGATCAACCCACACGGCGAACCCGGGCGCACCGGTCCCGACGGCCAGCCCTGGCCGCAGCTCGACACGGTTCGCCCATGGGACACCCTCACTGCGGACGAGCAGAAGCTGTTCACCCGGATGGCCGAGGTGTTCGCCGGCTACATCTCCTACTACGACGACCGGCTCGGACGGGTGCTCGACTTCCTCGAGGAGTCCGGCGAGCTTGACAACACCCTGATCGTGGTGACCTCCGACAACGGGGCGAGCGGCGAGGGCGGCCCCAACGGCAGCTTCAACGAGTGGCGCTTCTTCAACGGCATCCCCGACACGTTCGAGACCACCAACCCCCACATCGACGAGCTCGGCACCCCGGCGTCGAACAACCACTACAACACCGGATGGGCGTGGGCGCTCGACACGCCGTTCCCGTACTGGAAGCGATGGGCCGGCGCCGAGGGTGGGGTGTCGGACATGTGCATGGTGTCCTGGCCCGCCCGCATCCCCGCCGATGACACGCCTCGACCCCAGTACATCCACGCGGTGGACGTCGTGCCGACGGTCTATGAACTGTTGGGAATCGAGCCGCCCGAGGTGATCAAGGGCCACGTGCAGAGCCCGATCGAGGGTGAGAGCTTCGCCGCGGCGCTCACCGATCCGGCCGTGCCGGGCAAGCGCACGCAGTTCTACACGATGCTCGGCCAGCGCTCGATCTACCACGACGGCTGGCTCGCCTGCACCGTGCACCCGCCGCTGTCGAGCTGGGGCAACTTCGACAAGGACGAGTGGGAGCTGTTCCACCTCGAGACCGACCGCTCCCAGAGCACCAACGTCGCCGCCGACAACCCCGAGCTGCTCGAGCAGCTCAAGGGGCTGTGGTTCTACTACGCCGGCGTCTACAACGGGCTGCCCGTCGATGACCGCAACGCCCTCGAGCAGGTGCTCTCGGAGCGGCCGCACGGCGCACCGGACCGCGACCAGTACGTGTTCTACCCGGGTGCCAGCGACGTCCCCGAGTCGGCAGGGCCGCAGATCCCAGGCCGCTCCTACACCATCGCGGCTGCTGTCGAGGTCACCTCCGCCGAGGTCGAGGGCGTGATCTGGGCCGCCGGTGGCGTACCCGGCGGACACTCGCTCTACGTCAAGGACGGCACGCTGCGCTACACGTTCAACTGGGTCGGCACGCACCTCCAGGACGTGGTCGCGAAGACACCGCTCACCACCGGCCGGCACCTCTGCGTCGCCGAGTTCGCAGCGTCTGGCCCGAGCAGCAACCCGAACATGCCCGGCACCGAGGGCACCCTCACGCTGTACGTCGACGACCAGCAGGTCGCCCAGGACACCATCGTCACGCAGCCCGGCTACTTCTGCCTGACAGGTGACGGCATCTGCGTCGGGCGCGACAGCTCCTCCGCGGTCACGCCCGACTACACGGCACCGTTCCCGTTCACCGGCGGCACGATCGACAAGGTGGTCCTCGACGTCTCCGGCGACGGCTACGCCAACCACGAGCAGAAGGTCGCGGCCTGGTTCGGGATCGACTGAGCCGGCCCACCCCCGAAAGGATTGGCGCAGGTACGGTCGCTCTCGTGGCAAGGACAAGCTGGAGCGGTCGAGAGTGGGTCGTGCGGTTCAGCTCCCTGCCATTGGTCCTGATCGGCCTGACCGTCATCACGGCGGCAGTAGGGAGGGACTGGTTCGTCGTCGTCGTGTGGGGACCGCTGATCGCTCTTGCCGTGATGGTGTCTTGGCGGCCGTTCCGCCTTCAGACCGCCCTCGACCGTGGGCAGATCGAGTACCTCAAGGGCTTCCAGTGGCATCGGCTGCCCGCATCGGAGATCGCAGCGCTTCGCTACGAGCACGGTCTGTTGGATGGACGAGGCCGGGCAGTGATCCGAGCGGACACGAACGACGGTCGCATCGTTCGGATTCCTGGTACTGCCGGCATCTACTGGTTCCGCAGCGCCCCCGAGTTCCCGGAGGCAGCCATTCCGCCGAGACGACTCCATGTCGTGTCGACGGTCCAGATGCTCGGTCTCGTGAGCCAACGCCTCGGCCTGCCGATCGACACCTACGACGCCATCTCGATGAACCCTCGGAGGTAGGCACACCACTCGGTGCTGACGATGACGCCCCGAGAACCCCCGGTTCGGTGGAGTGGGCCGACGGTGGCAGCATCGGGTGATGTCCTTCTGGGGGATGCTCACCGTACTGTTCGCTGCGGCGTCTGCCGCGGCGATTGTCGCTGCAGCGCGCGGACGGTCGACGAAGTTCCTCGGAGCGCTGGCCGGGCTGATCTCCGTCGCGTGCGGCTGGGTCTGGTGGAGCCAAGCCCACCTCGAGTCACGACTCGCCGCGGCCGCAAGCAAGGTTGCCGGCGTGGAGGTCCACGTCGACTGCCAGGAGCCGTTCTTCGGCGAGTTGCTCTCCACGCCGGGACCGGGACGCGTCGACGGGCGAAGCGACGGCTCCATGGGGGACGTCGCCCGTCTCAACCGCGCGACCTGCGCTGCGGCGGACTCGTGGCCGGAGGTCGACTCCGACGATGCGTTCATCGCCGTGCACGTGCTCACCCACGAAGTCGGTCACGTCCGGGGCGAGCGCAACGAAGCCGCGACCGAGTGCTGGGCGATGCAGCACTCGGCACAGGTGGCCGAGGCACTGGGCGCATCCCGCCGGCAGGCCGAGCGACGGGCGAAGTGGTACCGCAGCACGATCTACCCACGTATGGGCGACAGCTACCGCGGCGGGTGCACCGACGGTCCCTGAGCCGACGGTCCCTGAGCCGACGGTCCCTGAGCCGATCTGGGGGCCGGAATCGACACGTTGTGTCGATTCCGACCCCCGTTTTCGGGATCAGTAGTTGAAGACGAGTGCCCCACCGGTCGTGTACTCGAGCACGGATGGCATTCCGGCCACCTGCGTGTTCGCGACCCACTCGGCGTCCTGGAGCCCCCGCGTCGTCACGCACACCGGGCAGGCGAAGAAGCGCCCGCCCGACGCGACGTACTCCTCGTGCAGCTGGGACACCGACGGCGCGTCGGGAACGTCGATCGTGTCGGCGAAGCCTTCGGTGGCGACGTGCACAGCATCCTTGGTGAGGAACATCACCGCCTCCTTGCCGGCCCGCAGCGACTCGACGCCGACCAGGTAGCTGATCAGGATGCTCTCGGCGTCCTCCGCTCCGTGGTTGAGGCAGATGAGGACCTTGCTGTCCGCACTCATGATGGGACCTCCTTCGGTTCGACGTGAACTGGCTGATCAGCTCCCGACCCAACGGTCAGGCGTGAGCGGAGCGATCCCGGAAGCCCGAGCACACGAGCGACAGGCTCCCGATCCGTCCGCCGGCACCGAGCTCGGCGTAGCAGCTCTGCTCGACAACGAAGTCGCCGGCTCCGAGTCGTCCACCACCGGCGTGGACCCGCCAGCGCATCTGCAGGCGGTCGCCCACCCGGGCTGCCGACATCTCGACGACGTCGAAGCTGTCCATGCCGCCGAAGAACGCGTCGAACGCCGCACACACGGCCTCCTGGCCGCTCCACTCCCGATAGCCGGGAGGCAGCAGCGCCTTGAGGGTGACATCGGCGTCGAGGGACGCCGCGGGTGCACCGAAGTCGGCTGCGGCGAGCCAATGCAGGAAGCTCGTGGCGACGTCGAGCGCTGACTCGGCGACGAGGACGGCGGACTGGTGACCGGCTGTGGTGCTCATGTCACCGTCATAGGCCGACGGCACCTGCGCACACATCGGGCAGCTTCCCGATCTTCGACCCCGTCGAGGTTCGCCTCAGCTCGACGCCAACGGCTCGATCAGGCCGTGTCGCATCGCGAACAACGCCGCCTCGGTTCGGGTCGACACGCCGAGCTTGGTGAAGATGTGCTCGAGGTGCGACGACACGGTCTTGCGGCTGATCGTGAGCCTGGACGCGATCGCCGGGTTCGACAGCCCACGTGCGACCAGCACCAGCACCTCGGCCTCCCGTCGTGTGAGCCCTTCCGGCAGCGGAACCCGGCGACGGCCTCGATGGCCTGCTGCGCGCAGGACGGCGTCGACCGCGGCAGCGTCGAGCCGGCCCTCACGCACCTCGTCGTGCATCGTCGACACGGCGGCGCCGCCGTCGATCGCCGGTCGGTGCGGCCGGGGTTCCCGAAGGGAGTGGTAGACGTCGGCGGCTGCGAGCAGGCGGGCCGGAGCCGACAGGGCGCTGCCGGTCAGCCCGTGGGGGTAGCCGCTGCCGTCGAGGCGCTCGTGGTGCTGCGAGGCACACGCGACGACCGGCCCCAGCGCCGGCACCTTCCCCAGCGCACGCTCCAGCAGGTACGGGTGGGTGCGGGCCCGTTCGCGCTGCGCCAACGTCCACGCCTCATCCGAGTCCCAGGTCCCGCTCGGAACGCCGATCATGCCGACGTCGTGGACCGCTGCCGCACGGCGCAGGCACACCGACTCCTCGTCTGCGAGTCCGACGACGGACGCCGCCTCTGCCGCCAACGCCGCGACGCCGCGTGAACGGCCGACGAAGCACGGCGACTTGAGATCGGCGAAGTCGCCGAGTGCGTCGAGCGCCACGTCCAGTCCGTCGGAGGTGAGGCACTCGCCCAGCCGAGGATCGAGCTCGATGACCTGATCCCACGCCTGGAACGTCGTGAGCCCTTCGAGGATCGCCTCGGGCTGATCGCAGAACACATCGGTCAGCTCCGGATCGAACTGCGTACCCCGACGGCTCGTCGCCACCTCGACCGCCGCGTCAGCGCCACCGACGTGGGCGAACGCCTCGATGTTGTCGGCGAGGTGCACCAGGCACGCCACCCGGCTGAGGTCCTCGTGGCCGACCCGACCGGGGACGCCCCTGCCATCCCAGCGCTCGAACGCCTGCAGGAGCGGCGTGCTCACCGACGCACCGAGATCGAGGCGCTCGGCGAAGTCGCTCGCCGCCCGGCAGTGCGACTCCATCACGCGCTGCACCGACCGGCCGCCGGTGGCCAGGAAGCGTCCGACCAGTCCTGCCCGGTGCAACGGAGCGGTGCCGTAGCCGAGGTGCTTCACCACGAAGCTCGCCATGGACAGGCCGGCCAGGTCGCCGTCGTGCGTGTCGGCGTACAGGTGGGTCTCGTCACCGAAGAGCTGCGCCAGCTCGCTGGTGTCGGTGGCGCAACCGACCCAGGTGATGAGCGAGGTGAAGTAGGTCGCGGTCGCGTCCTCGGCACCGACATCCGCTGCCTCTGCCAGACGCATGGCGATCACCGTCTGGCGCAGCACCCGCTCCATGGGCCGGCCCATCCCCAGGTCCGACAGCAGCGACAGGGTCGCGACCAACTCCGCAAGTCGCACGTCGTTGGTCCCTCGGTGTGCGACGGGAGCATCCATCTCGGGCCTCGCAACGATCCGGCGGCAGCGCGGGGACCGACGTGTCACGTTCTGCGACGGACCCGCACGCCGACATCATTGCCGGATGTCCCGACATGCGGTGATCGGGTCGACGCGAGGCGGCCCCGCGTGGTGGGCGGGCTGGTTACGATGCGATCGAGTCGGATACACACCGAGCACCGCTGATCGGCGGTGGGATCGGAGGTTCTGCAATGGCCGGGACAGACGCCGGATCGACCGTCTCGTTGGCGATGGTGACCCAGGGCATGGTGGGCACACACCGCATCTTCCGACGCGAGTTCCCCCTGATGCCGGATCTGATCGCCGCGGTCGACGACGGCGACACCGATCGCGCCCGGGTGCTCGCCGAGCACGTGCGCCTCCTGTTGGACATGGTCCACGTCCACCACGTGGCCGAGGAGCGCTACATCTGGGATCTCCTGCCCGACCGTGCACCCGCGGACCGTGGGATCGTCGACACGATGCTCGACCAGCACGGCGAGATCGCCGAGCTGTCGGACCGCATCCGCGACACGCTCGCCACGTGGGAGCAGTCCCCGGACGCCGACTCCGCGGCGCCACTCCTCGGGGCGATCGAGCAGTTCACCAGCACCCTCGTCGATCACGCGCAGCTCGAAGAGGGGGCGCCGCTGCCGATCATCGCCGAGCAGCTCACCCCGGCCGAGTGGGGTGCCTTCGTCGGCTACGCGTCGACGGCGATGCCCGAGGAGGTGCGGGGCACGGTGATGGGCATGATGCTCGAGGACATGCCGGATGCCGAACGGAGCGCGTTCCTGGACAGCCTCCCGCCGCCGGTCGCCGAACGCATCCGGTCCGTCGGTGCCGCTGCCTACGCGGACTACGTGGCCACCATCCGCGCTGCCTGAACCACCCGGACCAACGGCGTCGATCCGCCGGTCGGCCCGCAGGTCCCGTGATCGAGGTCAGGACCGCTCGACGACCCGGACACCACGTTCGGGCGTCCACGACTCGACCACGAGCTTCGTGGCCTCGGCGTCGAGGTGGGTCACGACCACTTCGGTGATCGCAGCGACGAACAACTCGCCGTCCGGGCCGTCGCCGTCGGGACCCGCGGTCAACGGCCCGGCAGGCACCGCCCGACCGGCGATCTTCGCCTCACCGGGCCAGGTGCTCTCGGCGCCGGGTTCGGGATGGACCGTCGGGCCGTGCAGGGCGAAGCGCGGATCGCGGTGCAGGTCCGCTCCCTTGCGTGCACCGGTCATCGAGCCGAACTGCAGGTGGCCGTCGACGAACTCGCACTCGATGCCCGAGATCCGCGGAGCGCCGTCCGCTCGCAGCGTGGCGATGGTCTTGTGGCGTCCGGCGTCGAACATCTGTCGCACACGTGCCGCCAACTCCGGTGCCGCCGCCTCGACCGCACCCCAGGTCACCCCGCCTCCCGAGGCAACCGAGGCGTCATCACCCACCGGTCAGCCCCGCGAGCTGCGTCGTGTAGGCGGTCATGTCGAAGTAGTCGCGCCACAGGGTGATCAGCCCGTCGCGCACCTCCCAGAACCCGGCGACCGGCAGCTCCAGCCAGCCGCCACCGATGTGGAAGCGGTCGACCCGTTCGTTGATCACGACGTCGCCGTCGACGACCTCACGGACGATGCGCCACTCGACCTCGGTGGAGATGTCCAGGTAGGAGCGCAACACCATCCCGGTCATCTCCCGGCCGACGATCGGGTCCATCGGCATGTTCTCGTACGAGACGTCCTCGGCCAGGAACGCCAGCGCTGCGTCGACGTCGCGGGCCTCGACCGCCGCGATGAACGCTCCCACGACCTCCTGCGGTGTCATCGGCCGGCATCCCCGTTCATGTTGCCGTTCATGTGGCCTCCTTGATCAGATCCGCGCACCTCTCGCCGATCATGATGACCGGCGCGTGGATGTTGTTGCTCGTGATCGTCGGCATCACCGACGCGTCAGCGATCCTGAGCCCGTCGACGCCACGGACCCGCAGCTGCGCGTCGACCACCGCCATCGGGTCGCTGTCGGGTCCCATCTTCGCCGTCCCGCACGGGTGGTACTCGGTGTCCGCGTGGTCCCGGAGCGTCGCCTCGATCTGCGCCGGGTCGTCACGCTCGTAGTGGATGAGCATGTCGCCGCGGTAGGGGTCGAAGGCCGGATCGCCCATGATGTCGAGCGCGACCTGCGTGCCCTTGACCAGCGTCTCCATGTCGTAGGGATGGCTGAAGAACCTCGGGTCGATGAGCGGATCCACGTGGGTGTCGGGACCCGCCAGGCGCACCTCGCCGATGCTCTTCGGTCGGGCCAGCAGCAGGTGCGCCGAGTAGCCGTGACCGGTGTGGACCTTGCGCCCGTGGTCGTCGCCGATGCCGATGATCAGCTCCATCTCCATGTCGGACACATCGACGTCGGGATCCGAGCGGTAGTAGACGCCGGACTCCGCAGCGCAGCTCGTGACGAGACCGGTCCGGTGCCGGGTCCACTCCCACATGGCAGCGAGGATGCGCGCCGCGCCGCCGGGGGTGACGCCGACGGTGCCGTCGGGGACCTTCGCCCGGTAGATGAGGAGCGCCGAGATGTGGTCCTGCAGGTTCTGTCCGACCCCGGCCACGTCGGCCACCGGGGTGATCCCCATCGCCTGCAGGTGCGCTCCGGGCCCGACGCCCGATGCCATGAGGATCTGCGGCGTGCCGAACGCTCCGGCGGACACGACGACCTCGCGTCGGGCCCGCACCACGTGGGTCTCGCGACCCC
>CAYSCB010000069.1:4930-10859 GCA_964429335.1 uncultured Aquihabitans sp. | reverse complement strand
TGCCGAAGCTGATCTCGACATTGCAGCGCTCGGCGATCCACAGCGTGTTGTCGCACGACTCCGGCACCTCCGCGAACACGTGGCGCATCTCGGCAGCGGACTTGATGTAGTGCTCGTCGCTGTCGAACTTGAACCGGTCCGGGTCGCTCACGAGCGATCCGGTCTGGACGCACAGGAGCGCATCGTGGGCCAGCGCATCGCCACGGTGGACGTAGTGGCTGTCGTTGGTCGCCAACAGCGGCGCCTGGATCTTCCTGGCGATCTCCAGCAGCTGCGGGTTCGTGCGCTTCTGATCGGCGAGGCCGTGATCCTGGATCTCGACGAAGAGGTTGTCGCGCCCGAAGATGTCCTGGAGCCTGGCCGCCTTGGCGAGCGCCGCGTCGAACCCCTCGTTCATCAACGACTGGAGCACGTGGCCACCGAGGCACCCGGTGGTGGCGATCACGCCTTCGTGGTGCTCGGCGAGGGTCTCCCAGTCGACGCGGGGCTTGTAGTAGTAGCCCTCCATGTACGCCCGACTGGCGAGCTGGATGAGGTTCCGGTAGCCGGTGGCGTCCTCGGCCAGCAACGTCAGGTGGTAGTAGAGCTTGCGGCCGCCGTCGACCTCGCCGCCGGAGTCGTCGACCTTGCCCCGGCGGGGGGGCCGCTCGTGGCGGGAGTCGTGCGCCATGTACGCCTCGGTGCCGAGGATCGGCGTCACCCCCTGCTTGCGGCACTCCTTGTAGAAGTCGAGGATCCCGTACATGTTGCCGTGGTCGGTGATGCCCATCGCGGGCTGGCCGTCCGCGACCGCCGCGGCGACCACGTCGCCGATCCGCGCTGCACCGTCGAGCATCGAGTACTCGGTGTGCTGATGCAGATGGACGAAGGAATCCGGCACCCTCTCGCTCCCCGTTGACGGTCGTCAGCCCGATCCGCCGACCCCGCTGGAGGGGGTGACGGCCGCTGCAAACGACACTCGTGTGATTCGATCCCGAGTATCGCGCGCGTCGGCCTCGCTGTCCTCCGAGCTCGCGCCACCCGACGAACCTGTAGCCCACACGCCACCAGAGCGACCGTGGCCTACAAGGTCGACTGCGGTGGACCGCCGATCAGATGTAGCCAGGGCCCGGCCCTGCACCCGACGGCGGTCCGACCGGTCCACCGGGACCCTGCATCAGCTGGCCGCGCATGCCTTCGAGCTGCTGACGGGCCGACATCTGCTGCGCCATCAGCGCCGCCTGGATCCCGTGGAACAGACCCTCCAGCCAGCCGACGAGCTGGGACTGCGCCATGCGCAGCTCGACCTCGGTCGGGACGCTGCCGGCCGGGAAGTCGAAGCTCAGCTCCTCGAGCTCGCCGGCGAGCTCCGGCGACAGCGCGGACTTCAGCTGCTCGAGCGAACGCTCGTAGATGTCGCGCAACTGGCCCCGGGACGCCTCGTCGAGCGAGGTCGTGCGCACCTCCTCCAGGAGCTGCTTGAACATCGCGCCGATCCGGATGATCTTGGCCGGCGAGTTGATGTCCGGGGGATCTTCCTCCCCGGAAGGCTCCTCGGTCGGCGAAGATCCGTTCGCAGCGCCAGGGAGGACCGAATGCGGCCCGTCCGGCGGCTCGACCGAGTCCGGCTCGATCACCTCACGGGACGCGGACGTGGCATCGGGTTCGGACATGGGATCGACCCTACTCCGGGACCTCCACGCCGTCCGGTCCGTCCGGCCGGTCCGGGCCCGTCGATCAGCCGCCCCGCCCCACCAGCAGCGGCACGTACATCTCGGCAGGGGTGAGCGAACCGTGACGACCGATGAGGTGGAACGGCCCCGAGTCGAGCGGATCCTCGAACGCCACGGGCTCACGGGCGACCAGGGCGACGTCACCGAGACGTGCCAGCGGGGCGGGAAGCACCTTCGGGCCGAACCAGCACTCGTCGATGACCTGCTCCCGGCTCACGACCCACGCGACGTCGCCGTGGTGCTCCCGAGCGACGTCGAGCAGCGAGGCCTCGGTGCCGGGAACGGCGTGCAGCCACCGGAAGCGGCCCTCCCCCGACTGGTGGCGCACACGACTCAGGACCTCCGGATGCGGAGGGATGACGCGCTCGCCGACGTCGACCTGACCGTGGTCAGCGGTGATCACGAGGGCGACACCCGGAGGGAGGTTGTCCAGGACGTACTCGACCATCCGGTCGACGAAGATCATCTCGGCGTCGTACACCGCGCCGAGTCCGTACTCGTGTGCCACCTTGTCGATGCCGTCGTAGTACGCGTACACGAACGGCTCACCGGCTTCGACCTGGCGGATGATCTCCGCCACGAGCGTCGACGGCATCCGGTACGGGATCTGTCGGCAACCGCTGAGGTGCGCCCGGGTGAACCCGCTGTCGCGGAACTCGGCGCGCACCACCACCGGGGGCCGCTGACCGGCGAACGCGACGTCGTGTTGGAGCGACTCGGGTGGGATCGACTCGCGTGCGTCGCCCTTCGAGGTCGTCCACCGCAGGACGTTCAGGTTGTCCGGCCCGTCGACGGCCATGCGGTAGCCGATGATGCCGTGCTCCCCTGGTGGCAAGCCCGTGCTGATCGACGTCAGCGCCGTCGCCGTCGTCGTCGGGGCGACCGTCGTGATCGGCGCACCCTCCATCCGCAGCAGACCCCGCAACGACGAGGCCCGTTCCTGCATCTGCTCCCAACCGAGGCCGTCGAGCACCCACAGCACCACCTGATCGACCCCGACGACGCCGTCGGGGAACCAGTCCGGGACGCCGTCGGGATCCTCGACGAGCGGCTTCATCACGTTGCAGGTGCATGCGCCGTCGTAGTCGGGCAGCACCAGTTGGTCGAGCACCCCTGGATCCTTGTCGATCACCATTGATGACGCTAGCGGTCCATCCCGCCATCGCGGCGCCAGTCGACGCACTGGTCCAAGCGTACGATGGACGGTGTGAAGGTCTCCACCAGGGGCGACTACGCCTGTCGTGCGTTGCTGTCGTTGTCGTTGCACCCCGACGGAGGCCCGACATCGGTCCGCGACATCGCCGAACGGACCGGGTTGCCCCAGCCGTACCTCGAGCAGATCCTGCTGGCGCTGAAGGGCGCTGGTCTCGTCCGCTCGAAGCGTGGTGTGGGCGGCGGCTACGTGCTCGCGAGATCCCCGGAGGAGATCAACCTCGCCCAGATCGTCTCCGCGGTGGACGGGCCCATCCAGGCCGGCGACTTCGGCGAACCCCACACCGCCGGCGCGTGCGACCACGAGGGTCAGTGCGTGCTGCTCGCCGTCTGGCACCACGTCGGCAGGGAGATGCGTCAACTGCTCGAGGCCCACACGCTGGCGACCCTCGTCGAGATGACCAAGGGCGACCGCAGCTGGCCCGGATCAGTCGTCGACGGGAAGCGCTGACGCGTCGACGACGCGCCGGGCGAACTCGACGCTCTCCTCCTCGAGGCGTCCGCGCCGGATGACCATGCCGCCCCGGACGTCACCGCCACGGCTCTCCACCTCGGTGGTCAGCTTGTCGAGGGTCCGACCGGGATTGATCGCGTAGGTGACGAAGACGAAGGTCGGCTTGTCGCCGAGCAGCGGCAACTTGGCGAGCTTGCCGGCGCCGCCGGGTCGCTGGCCGAACAGGATCAGGCCGTCGACCCACGTCCCGACGATCACCACGTCCGCCCGTTGCAGCGCCCCGAGATCGACGTTCCGGCTGGAGCACTCGCCCGCCTCCCAGCCCTCGGACCGCAGCTCGGTGACGATGTGCCCGGCCGCCTTGCGGGTGTTGCCGGTGAGGCTCTCGTGGATGACCAGTGCGCGCATCCGGTCATGCTCATGTCTCCTCGGTGCCGCGGTCAAGCACACCCGGGCTCGCGACAGGAGGTTCGAGGTCCGCCAGGACCGCCGTCAGGTCGGTCGGCATCGGCGCGTGGAAGGTCACCTCCTCACCGGTGCCCGGGTGCACGAAGCTCAGCCGGCGGGCGTGCAGGAACGGTCGGGTCACGTGCGGTCGTCGGTCGGGACCGCCGTAGAGCGGGTCGCCGACGACCGGATGCCCGATCGAGGCGAGATGGACGCGGATCTGGTGGGTCCGCCCCGTCTCGAGCCGACAGGTGAGCAAGGTGAGTGCCGTCGGTCGCTGCTGTCGGTCGACGTGGAACAGGTGCTCGACGTCGAAGTGGGTGCGCGCCGGTCGGCCGTCCGCTGCCACCGCCATCCGGAGGGGGTCGCGCCGTGAGCGTCCGATCGGTGCATCGATCACCCCGTGCGGATGCTCGGGATGTCCCCTGACGAGTGCCGTGTAGATCCGTTCGACCGAATGGCTCTGCAACTGCCCGACGAGCGACTCGTAGGCGTGCGGCGTCCTCGCCACGACGAGAAGGCCGGAGGTGCCGCGGTCCAGACGGTGCACCAGGCCCGGTCGGTCGGGTTCGCCGACCACGACCCCGGTCACCGGGTCCAGGTCGGGGAACCGTGCGAGCAGACCGTGCACGAGGGTCGATCCGCGGTGTCCGGGACCCGGGTGGACGACGAGTCCGGGCGGCTTGTCCACCACGATGATCTCCTCGTCGGAGTGCACGACGGTGAACTCGACGGCCTGGTCCGCAGCAACGGGCACGCCGACACGAACCGGGTCCTCGGCGAGCACGATCCGGTCACCGGCGACCACGCGGTGCGAGCCCTTCGTCACGACCGCAGCGCCGATCCGGACATGGCCGGCGGAGATCGCCTGGGCCGCCTCCCCCCGGGAGCAGGGTACGAGCATGGAGACGACGCGATCGACGCGCTCGCCGTCGAGAGCTTCCGGTACCACCTCGTCGAGGTGGGGGGCGTCGGACACCGCGATGTCCTAGGGCTCGGGCGTCGAGCGGGCCTCGGGCGACGGATGCTCGTCGTCGGCGGGCTCGCGCAGGAGGAACACAGCGATCAACAGACCACCGACGACGACCGCGGCGTCGGCGACGTTGAACACCGGCCACCACTGCAGGTCGATCCAGTCGACGACGGCTCCGGTGAGGAAGCCGGTCTGCGCCCGGAAGAGGCGGTCGTAGAGGTTGCCGAACGCACCTCCGATCACGACGCCGATCAGCACGAGACCCCAGCGCGTGTTCACACGTCGAGCGAGCAGGACGAGAGCGACGACGATCACCACCACGACGATGCCGATCAACCGCCCCGCTCCGGTGCCCTTCGAGAACGCCATGCCGGTGTTCTCCGCGTAGGTGAACCGCAACGTCCAGATGACGTCGATCGGCTCACGCTGCCTGAGATGGTCGACCGCCCAGGTCTTGGTGAGCTGATCGACCAGCAGGACGACGCCGGCAGCGGCGACGACGGTCCCCCATCGACGGAGTCCGGTCATCGAGGTGGACGCCGCCGCTCAGCGGAAGCTGCGGGTCTTGTACTCGACCCGCTCGCGCGCCCACGGGATCGCCTGGAGACGCTCTTTGGGGATGGGCTCGCCCGAGTACTCGCACAGCCCGTACACGCCTCGGTCCATGCGGTCGAGTGCGGCGTCGATCTCCTCGATCGTCTGCCGGGCCTGAGCGGCTCGGGCGAGGTCCATGTCGCGCTCCACCGCGAGGGTGTCACCCTCACCGGACTCGTCGTCGAACTGCACGTCACCCGGCTCGCGGTCGAACGCGAGGGCATCGGCCTCCGCCTTGAGCAGGTCCGCCTGATCCGACAACGTCTGGCGCTCCTCGATCAGCGCCGCTCGTTGCGCGTCGAGGAACGACTGGTCGAACGGGTTCTTCGCGGGCGCTGCCTTCTTGGCCGGCGCAGCCTTCTTCGCCGGTACGGCCTTCTTCGCGGGCGCAGCCTTCTTCGCGGGCGCTGCCTTCTTCGCCGGCGCAGCCTTCTTCGCCGGCGCAACCTTCTTCGCCGGCGCAACCTTCTTCGCCGGCGCAACCTTCTTCGCCGGCGCAGCCTTCTTCGCCGGCGCAGCCTTCTTCGCCGGCGCAGC
>CAYSCB010000069.1:0-4830 GCA_964429335.1 uncultured Aquihabitans sp. | reverse complement strand
TCGCCGGCGCAGCCTTCTTCGCCGGCGCAGCCTTCTTCGCCGGCGCAGCCTTCTTGACCGGCGCTGCCTTCTTCGCCGGCGCGGCCTTCTTCGCCGGCGCAGCCTTCTTCGCCGGCGCAGCCTTCTTCGTGGACGCGGCGGTCTTCTTCGTCGGTGTCGATCCGGCGCGCTCGGTCGCCATCGTCGGCTTCCTTCCCTGTGCTGGTCGATGATCCTGGGATCGTGGATCTGGCTCCTCCGCCCGTGGAGAACGGAGGAGGCCGCTGAGCAGTCGTCGCACCATAGTCGCGGGCCCCGTCACGGGGCGGCACGCGTCGCGCTCAGCGACGCCAGCCGAAACGGCGGTTGCGGCTCTCGACGGAGCCTTCGAAGAACGCCGTCATCGCTTCGTCGTCGGTGTCGTCGGTGACGTTCACCGCCTCGTCGAGATCCTGGAGGTAGCGGTCCCGACCGCTGTCGGTGACCGGCTCAGCGATGATGTGCGGCGCCGTGTGCGAAACCGCCTCATCCGCGAGCGAGATCGTATCCTCCACCTCGGTGGCAGCGGAGGCTCCGACACGGGCCCAGCTGCCGGGACCCCAGTCACCCGCTGATCCGCTGATCGCCTCGGTCGGCGGTCCGTCTCCGGCGCCGGCCTCGAAGTCGACGACGAGCTGCTGCGCGTCGGTCGACCCCTCGTCCGGCTCGACCGTCGGCGGCTCCGGGGCGGGATCCGAGGCAACGTCGGGCGCGGCGTCGACCGGATCCACGTCGACGACGGAATCCGCAGCTGCGGGACGATCCGGCGACGTGGGCTGACGCTGGGACTGGAGCACCTCGTCCGGGGGGATCGACATGGTCGGCCGGGCACCCAGGCGATCCGGGTCCGACGCCAGCAAGGTCAGCTCCTCCGCTGTGCGCGTGAGGTCTTCCCGGTATCCCGCCAGACGTGCCTCGAGCTGGGTCATCACGTCGGCGAGTTGCGAACGGCGCGACTCGAACACCTGGATCTCCTCGATCGCGCGCTCGCGCCGCTCGGCGAACTCGTGGTCGGCCTGGGTCCGGGCGCGGCGGATGAGCTCCTCGGCCTCTGCCTGCGCCTCGGCGAGCTGGCGATCCGCCCGCGTCTTCGCCTCGACGAGGAGGTTCTGGGCCTGCATCCGCGCGTCGGACTCCATGTCCTCGGCGGTCTTGCGTGCCATCACCAGCGTCCGGGCCGCCTGCTCCACCTCCGCCTGCTCGCTCATGGCGGTGACCGAGCGGGCCGTGGCCTGCGCCTCCGCCACCTGGGCCTGGGCGCGCGCCTGGGCCTCCCCGGCCTTCGCCTCCGCGGCGGCGGTCCGGGCGTCGGCTTCGGCAAGACGCCCCTCCGCGACCGCGGCGCGCTCCTCGATGTGGCGGACCTTCACGAGGAGCTGTGCGAGCGCCGTGCCCGCGTCCTCCATGAAGGTCTCGACCTCCTCGATGTCATAGCCCTTGCGACGTTCGGCGAACTCGGTCTTCTCGAACAGCTCCGGCGTGAGATCCATGTGTCGATGCTAGCTCCAGCCGACCCGCTGTCACGGGACCGTCATGTCATCAGGCGATGAGCCCACGCAGGAGGTACAGCAGGAACAGCACGACGAGGAACGACAGGTCGAGCGCCATGCCGCCCAGCTGCAACGGCGGGAGCACCCGCCGGACCGGGGCGAGCATCCACTCGGTCGCGACGACCGTGAACCGGTTCACCGACTCGAACAGCTGACCACCCGGCGGGAACCAGCTGAGCACCGCACGGATGATCAGCAGGACGATCAGCGCGGTGAGCGCCCATCCGAGGACGAGCAGGGGGCCGGACTGCGCGGCGGTCACGACCGGTCAGCGGGCGTCGTCCGCGAGGCCACCCTCACGGATCCGGCGACGGTCGTCATCGGAGACCTCGGCGCCGCTCGGCGTCAGCAGGAAGACGTGATCGGTGACCCGCTCCATGTTCCCCTCCAGGCCGTAGCAGAGGCCACTGCAGAAGTCGATGAGGCGCCGCGACAGGTCACGGTCGACCCCCTGCAGGTTGACGATCACGGGCTGGGCCTTCTTGAAGGTGTCCGCCACCTCCTGCACGTCGTTGAACGAGCGCGGCGACACCACTCGGGGACGGGCGGTGACCGGCAGGGGCCGAACGACGCCACGGACGGCGTCCTGATCGCCGCCGTCGCTCGACTGCGTGATCACGCGGACACCACCCTCGGCCTCCTCCACGTCACCGCCGGACGCAGGTGATGTCACCGAGCGCACCGACGACCCGGCCGATGTCCCGCGACGGTGGCTCCCGCCCTGGGCGCGCGTCGCGGTGCTGGCACGCGAGGGGGTGACGTCGACGATGTCGTCCTCATCGTCGTCGTAGCCGTCGTCGATCTCGGGATCGCCGTACTCGTAGTACGGATCCTGACCGAGGCCCAGCCACGACTTGGCGTTCTTCATGAAGTTCGACATGGAAGCTCCTCGGGTCGGGAGTGTAGTGGCGCAGACGGGGTCGACCCGGAGCGGCCCTCACCAGGACCACGTGGGGAGTCACCGCTGTGGTCGCGGTCCGACGAGCGCTGTGCCGATCCGCAGGATCGTGGCACCTTCCTCCAGCGCCACCTCGAGATCGGCGCTCATGCCGATCGAGCGTTCATCGAGCCCCAGCTCGGTCGCCGTCCGGTCGAGGAGGCGGAACCCTGCCCGGGCATCCTCCGGTTCACCGGGCGGTCCCACGCCCATGAGTCCCCGCACGTCCAGACCGAGCTCCCGGCAACGCGCCACCAGCTCCGGGGCGTGCTCCGGGAGGCACCCTCCACGTCCGGGGAGCCCGGCGAGGTCGAGCTGGACGAGCACCGACGCGCCCGGCGCCCGGCGGGCCACCTGCTCCGCGAGCGATGGACGGTCGATCGTGTGCCAGAGGTCGACGACCCCCGCGACCAGGCGCACCTTGTTCGTCTGGAGCGTTCCGATGAAGTGCCATCGCGGTGAGGGGGACCCCTCCGCTCCCACCGCGTCGAGCGCTGCCACCGCGTCGAGCGCGGCCGCCTTGTCGCGCAGCTCCTGGGCGTAGTTCTCACCCAGGTCGGAGAACCCGGCCGCGATCGCCGAGGCCGCGACGACCGGCGGATGGCCCTTGGTGACGCACACGACGCGCACGTCACGGTCGACGAGCTCGGCGATCCGCCGATGCAGGGTCTCACGTCGTTCGGCGATCGCTTCGACCAGGAGCGGGTCGGCGACGATCACGTCCTCATCGAACGACATCACCCCTGCCACGGTTCGTCGTCGGGAGCGAGCCAGATCACCGCCGCCTGGCGGGCGGTGTCATGCCGTGCCCGCCACGAGTAGAAGCCTTCATCGAGCGCCGTGCATCCAACGACGTCGGGCCCGGTCCCCGCCGACGCGTCGACCCCGGCCCGACCGAGCGCAGAACGCACCCCGGCGCGCAGATCGAGCGCGGGTTCGCCGTCGAGCGTGGTGGATCGCAGGGTCGGACCGAGTCGATCGCACATCCGTTCGAGGTCCGCTTCGCCGAACGCATAGGCCGCCGGTGAGATGCACGGGCCGAGGTCCCAGGTGAACGACGTCGCCCCCATCCGCCGCATGTGCTCGACGGTCGCCTCGATGACGCCGTCGAGCAGGCCGCGCCAGCCGGCGTGCGCCGCGCCGACGACCCGGGTCGGTTCCCGGGTCACGGGGTCGATCCCGTCGCCGACCAGCAGCACACCGGCGCAGTCCGCGGTGTGCACGGCCAGCACGGCGCCCGGAACCGTGGTGACCGCGGCGTCCGCCTCGCTACCCGCCCACTCGCCCGGAGCATCGACTTCGACCACCCTCGCGCCGTGGACCTGGTGCAACCACGTCCACGGCGCGGCGGCGATCCGGCGCCGACGCGCCTCGAGCTCCGGTGGTGCAGGCCGACCGGGTTCGCCCACAGCGAGGTCGCCGTCGGTCGCGTCGGTCAGTACGAGGTGGGCGGAGGGCAGCCCGTCGCCGTGGAGGACCTCCCGACGCCCCACGTCACTTCAGGAATGACGGCACGTCGAACTCGTCGTCGCCGCCGAAGAGCTCGTCCTCGTCGCCTTCGGCGAACACGTCGGTGATCGAGCTCGGACGGTCCTCGTCCCGGGTTCCGCTCGTCGAGGAGCCGGTCGGTCGCCGAGCGCCCTTGGACTCGTCCCAGCGCTCGAAGCCCGCAGCGATCACCGTGATCCGCACCTCGTCGCCGAGCTCGTCGTCGATCACCGCTCCGAAGATGATGTTCGCCTCGGGGTGGGCGACCTCGTGGATGACCTGCGCGGCCTCGTTCACCTCGAACAGGCCCAGGTCCGAACCGCCGGAGATGTTCAACAGGATGCCCCGGGCGCCGTCGATGGCGGCTTCGAGCAGCGGCGAGGAGATCGCCTGGCGGGCTGCGTTCAGCGCACGACCCTCTCCGGTGGCGTAGCCGACACCCATGAGCGCGGAGCCGGCATCGTTCATGATCATGCGGACGTCAGCGAAGTCGGTGTTGATGAGGCCCGGGGTCGTGATGAGGTCGGTGATGCCCTGGACGCCCTGCAGGAGCACCTCGTCAGCCATCTTGAACGCGTTCAGCACCGACGTCTTGTCGTTCGCGACCGTGAGCAGGCGGTCGTTGGGGATGACGATCTGGGTGTCGACGTTCTCCTTCAGCTTGCCGATCCCCTGGTCGGCCTGCACCGCACGTCGTCGACCCTCGAAGCCGAACGGGCGTGTGACGACCGCGATCGTGAGTGCTCCCTGGGACTTGCCGATCTCGGCCACGACCGGCGCGGCGCCGGTGCCGGTCCCGCCGCCCTCACCGGCGGTGACGAACACCATGTCGGCGCC
>CAYSCB010000068.1:0-10919 GCA_964429335.1 uncultured Aquihabitans sp. | reverse complement strand
CCGTTCCCCGGCACCGAGTTCCTCCGCTCGATGTTCGGCAACGACGAGGACATGTACATGCTGTGGTTCCAGGAGCCCGGCGTCGCCGAAGCCGTGCTGGACCGCGACCCCCGCAAGGTCTTCGAGAAGCTGATGGTCGGCGGGGTCGACACCGCGTCACTCCTGGAGCGGGGCATTTGGGCCGAGGGCATGTCGTTCAACCCGTTCAAGGACCTCGATTCGGTGCCGGTGCTCGCCGAGCGGGTCGCCACCGACGAGGAGATCGACGTGTACGCCGAGGCGTTCGGCCGGACCGGCTTCCGGGGCGGGATCAACTGGTACCGCAACATCGACGCCAACGGCGCCGCCTACCCCGAGGTCGGCACCCGGCCGCTCGACCTGCCGACGCTGATGATCTGCTCGGAGTGGGACCCGGCGCTGCCGCCGGCGCTGGCGGCGAACATGGCGAACCTGTGCTCGGACCTGGAGATGGCGACCGTGCCCCGCACCGGCCACTGGGTGCAGCAGGAGGACCCCGAGTCGGTCAACGACCTGCTCGTCGACTGGCTCACCCGGCGCTTCGGCTGACGGTCCGGCCGAGCAGCTCGCGCAGCTGGTCGGTGCGCTCCGGCCAGGTGAACCGCTCGGCGACACGCCGGGCACCCCGCTCCCCCAGTCGACGGGCCTCGGTCCGATCCGCCAGCAGGCCCCCCACCGCGTCGGTGACCGCTGCGAGGTCGGTTCCGTCGACGAGCACTCCGCCCGGATCGTCGCCCGGCTCGATGCCGCCGACCGCGTCGGGTACACCACCGATGCTCCCCGCGACGACCGGGACCCCGACCGCCTGGGCCTGGATGAGCACGATCCCGAACGCCTCGACCTCGAACCCACCCCGACGTTCCCGACACGGCATGGCGAACACGTCGCCGGCGGCGAAGTGGGCCGGCAGCTCGGCCTCCTCGACGATCCCGGTGAACACGACGTGATCGGCGACGCCCCGGTCGGCCGCGAGTCGTTCGAGGCCGTCGCGGAACGGGCCGCCGCCAACGACCAGCAACGCAGCGTCGGGCACCCGCCGGCGCAGCTCGGGCAGCGCCCGGATCAGCTGGTCCTGGCCCTTGCGCTCGACGAGCCGCGACACGCACACCACGACGGGCCGCTCGCCGAGTCGGTGACGACGACGCACCTCGGTGCCGTCCACGCCGGGGTGGTACTCGGTCGGGTCGATCGCCGGGGGCAGCAACTCCGAGACGACGTCGGCGCCGAAGGCCGGGGCGAGCAGGTCACGACACCAGTGCGACACGTAGGTGATCGCCCCGGCGTCCGCGCCGATGCGCCGCAGCAGCGGGCCGCTACCGGGCACGCGCACCGCCGAGACCTCGAGGCCATGGGTCCAGCACACGTACGGCACGCCGGTGCGCCGCCGCAGCCCCGGTCCCATGAACGCGAGCGGGACGGTCGCTCCGAACACGACGACCTCGGCGTCGAGGGATCGGACGAGCTCCGCTGCGTGACGCCGGACCCGTGGAGTGGGGAGCAGCACCGAGGTGGGCTCGCGCACCACGGCGAACGGGGCGGTGGCGTCGTGGGTCCGCCAGTCCTCGTCGGCGGTGCCCGCGCGTGGCGTCGAGCCGTACAGGGTGACGTCGTCGCCGGCGTCGACGAGCCCGCGGGCCAGCTGGTCGACGTAGTACTGGATGCCACCGACCTGCGGCGGCAGGTCGTTGGTGACGATCAGGACGCGCACGCGCGCCGGGTCAGTGCACCGCGTCGCGGAAGAACGCGACGGTCTCCGCGAACGCTGCCTCGGCCTGGGTCCGGTCGTACACCTCGGGGCGGTGGTCGTTGAAGAACGCGTGGTCGACGCCGGGGTGGACCTCGAGCACCGCGTCCTTGTCGTAGGTCTCGGTCAGGTCCTGCTCCAACGCCCGGGCCATCGCCGGCGGGAAGAACCCGTCGTTCTCCGCGTAGTGGCCGTGGACCGGCCCGGACAACTTCGAGTAGTCCGGCGCGGCGTGGGGCCAGGGGATCAGCCCGTAGTACGGGGCGCAGGCGACGACGTCGGCCGGCTCGTTGCACGCGACGACCAGCGCCAGGCCACCACCCATGCAGAACCCGATGACGCCGACGCCGTCGCTGCTCGTGGCGTCGTTGCCCTTCAGGAAGGCGATCGCGCCGCGCAGGTCCTTGGCCGCCTGCTCCAGGTTGAGCGCCATCATCAGCTTGCCGGCCTCGTCGGGCTCGGTGGTCGTCTCGCCGTGGTACAGGTCCGGCGCCAGGGCGGTGAACCCCTCCGACGCGAAGCGGTCGACGACCTCCTGGATGTGGGGCACCAGACCCCACCACTCCTGGATGACCAGGACCGCCGGTCCGGAACCCGTCGCCGACGGGGCGAACCAGCCCTGCGCGGTCGAGCCGTTCGAGGGGTATTCCACGATCTGTCCCATGGGCGCACCCTACCCGGCGAGGCGGAACAGCTCCGGTGCCACCGGACAGTCGACGGCCGTGACCGCCTCGTCGGGCAGAACCGGGCCCTCGGGGCCTGCGACGCGGTCGACGTGGCGCAGCTCCAGCTCCTCCTCGGCCGCGTCGAAGGGGTCGACCGACGCGGCCCAGCGCGACACGAGCGCGTCCCACATCCGCTCGGGCAGCAGTCGACCGACGCCGAGAGCGAGCCACACCGGCACCTCGGACCGGGCGGCCACCGCAGCCGCTGCACGCGCTCCCGATGGCACCAGCGCTGCGGCAGGCCCGGCGGCGGACGCCTCGATCACGACCAGGTCGGCCCGGTCGACCGCAACGGCGACCGAGCGGGCGGGGACCGCTTCGGCGCCGACGTCGAGGCGCTCGAGGTGACGCACGACCTCGTCGGCCGCACCGTCGACGTCGACGACGAGCGGATGGACGTCACCACGTCGCGCCAGCGCCGCCAAGGTCAACTCCGGCACACCGACGACGACGAGGGTGGCGTCGTCGGGCAGGGCCGCCGCCAGGCACCGCGCCGTCGGATCCGCCTCCATGTCGGTCACCGCGGCGCGGGCTTCGGCCATCGGATCGGTCCCGCAGAGGATCCGGGCGCACAACCACCACAGCGGTCCACAGGCGAGCTGGCGGTCGATGATCCGGCGGCAGGCGGCGACCATCCCGGCCGGGTCGTCACGGAAGGCGCCCAGTGCGACCGCGGCCTCCTCCACCAGCAGTTCGGCCGGAGCGCCCTGGGAGCGGGCGACGAACCGGAGGCGCTCGATGGGGTGCACGCGGCAACTGTATGCAGCACGAGGCGTCGTCGCCGTGGCGGTCTGTCGCCCGGGGAGGCCGTCGCGCTACCTTTCGGGCCCATGACGCTGCCGGCTGATCTCGAGCTGCACCCCATCGGTGGCGAGGCCCGCTCGCTCGAAGAGATGATCTCCTTCTTCCACCTGGTGGTGGTGGCGATCGATCCGTACACCTACGAGAGCTCGTGGATCCTGCCGACCGCCGGTCGCATCCTCACCGACTTCGAGGAGGCCGACTGCCGCGTGGCGTGGCTGGTGACCGCACCGGAGGACGACGCCACGGCGTTCCTCGGACCGTGGGCGGACCGCATCCTCACGCTCTGCGATCCGGACCGGACCGCTGTCGCCGCACTCGGGATCACCGAGATCCCGGCCCTGGTGCACATCGGCACCGACCGGACCGTCGTCGGCCGGGCCGACGGGTGGGAGCCGACCGAGTGGCGCTCGGTGACCGACCACCTGGCCACGATGATGTCGTGGAGCCGGTCGATCTTCCCGAAGCCCGGCGATCCCGCCCCGTTCCGGGGCACCCCCGCCGACGGCTCCGCCGTCGCCGTCGACTGACGGCCCCACCACCGCGGCCCCACGCCCCCACCGAACTTGTAGGCCACGGTCGCCCCAGCGACGCCCGAGCTACAACATCGGCGCTGGTCAGGGGTCGCGGGTGACTGCAACGGGGACCGGTCCCCGTTGCTCCGTGCGGACGACACGTGGTCCGCTCCTCGACATGGGACGGGAGCACCTGGTCACGATGGCGCAGATCGCGGCGCAGCACGACGGGATCATGTCGATCGCTCAGGCCGAGGCCGCCGGGGTCTCCCGACGAGCGGTCCAGCGGGCGGAACAGCACGGCCTCATCGCCTCGCTGCACCCCGGCGTCTACCGGTTCACCGCCACACCGACCTCGACCGAACGGGAGATCCGCGCCGCGGTCGTCGCTGTCGGCGACGGTGCCCGGGCGAGTCACGAGTCGAGCCTCCACCTGCACGGGGTCACCAACATCCCGCTCGACGAGATGGTGGTGTCGGTCCCCCCTCGACAGCGCGCCGACCATCCGGGGATACGGGTGCACCGACTCATCGACCAGCATCCGGAACACCTGACGACGTTCGACGGGATCGCGGCCACGACCCTCGCCCGGGCAGTCGTCGACGTGTCCTCGATCTTCTCACGTCCCCGGATGGAGTGGTTGCTCGACGAGGTCTCGATCCTGCGGCGACTGGTGACGATCGGGGCGATCGCACGGGTGTACCGACAGGTCAACCATCGGGGGCGTCGCCGCATCGCCGTGCTCGGGGAACTGCTCGACGAGCGTTCGGCCACCGGATCGACCCCCCGGAGCACCCTCGAGCGGAGCATGGACGGGCTGCTCGTGCACACAGCGTTGCCCACCCCGTCACCGGAGTACCCGATCCCGTCGGTCGAGCCGGGTGCCGGCTTCGCAGATCGAGCATGGGAGGAGGCCCTGCTGATCCTGGAGATCGACGGTCGCACCTACCACCGCCGCGTCGCCCAACTCCACGGGAACTCCGGTCACCCGTCGAACTTGTAGCCCACCGTCGCCCTGGCGACGCCCCGGCTACAACATCGCCGGGTGTCGTTGCTCAGCGGGCGAGCCAGCCGCCGTCGACCGCGAGGATGTGGCCCGTCACGTAGCTCGAGGCGTCACCGGCGAGGAACAGCAGCGCGCCGTCGAGCTCGGCGAGCTCACCGGCACGGCCCATCGGTGTGTTGCGCACGATGAACGCCTGGCCGTCGTCGTCGTCGAACATGTCGGCCTGGGTCATCTCCGACGGGAACCAGCCCGGGGCGATCGCGTTGACCCGCACGCCCTTGCGACCCCACTCGCAGCCGAGCTGGCGGGTCAGGTTCACCACCGCGCCCTTGGAGGCGCAGTAGGAGACCTCCTTGATCGGAGCGGACGCCACCATCCCGAGCACCGACGCGATGTTGACGATGCTGCCCCGGCCGGCGTCGAGCATCGACCGACCGGCGAGCTGGGCGAGGTGGAACGTCGCGGTGACGTTGATCTCCATCGTCGTCCCGAACTGCTCGAGCGTCTCGGTCGCGGCGGGTGCCGGGACGCCGTAGCCCGCGTTGTTGACGAGCACGTCGATCCGATCGGCGACGCCCGAGGCCTCCTCGATCAGCCGTTCACGGTCCGCTGCGACCGCGAGGTCGGCCACCACCGGCACGACCCGGTCACCGAGCTCCGCTGCGAGCGCCTCGAGCCGTTCACCGCGACGGGCGGCTGCCACGACGGTGGCACCAGCGCCGTGCAGCACCCGGGCGAAGCGGTCGCCGAGTCCCGATGAGGCCCCGGTCACGACCGCGACGCGGTCGTCGAGGCGGAACAGGTCGGATGGATCGACGCTCACTTCACCACATCGACGCGGGTACCGATCGGCGCCCAGTTCCACAGGGCAGCTGCATCGCCGACGCGCTGGCGGACGCATCCATGGGATCGGTAGGTGCCGAGCTGCGCCTCGGACTGGAGCGGTCGGCCACGCGACGTCGGGATCGAGTGGAAGCCGATGGCGAGGCTGCGACCACGGGCGAAGCGCACCATGTACTCCATGCGGGCGCTCCCGGAGCTGGCGAAGCGGCTCTTGGAGTAGACGCTGTAGGTCCCGCGCGCCGGAGTTCCCGCACGACCGGAGACGAGGTAGGTGTTGACCACCGTGCCGTCCCATTCGACCCACCAGACGCGCTGCTGGCCGACGGAGTACACGATGCGACGACCCACGCCGGACCCTCCCGGCAAGGGCCACGCTGCCCACGGGCTCGGCGGCGGCGCAGGCGGGGCAGGCGGTGGCGCCGGAGGTGGCTCGGGAGCCGGCACCGGTTCGGTGACCGGCGGGGTGCCGGGGTCGGTCTGCGCGCCCACGAACGAGCCACCGAGGACCTCACCGCCGGTGAGCGCCACCAGCAGCGCTGCGAAGAACGCAACGAACTTGACCAGCCGCCGCCGACGGGTCACATCCAGCGCCGCGTCGCACATCTCCACGTCGTTCGCCTCCACCTGACCGTCTCCCTTCCGGGTCGAGAACCTCCCACGGTAGCGTCGCGTCGTGTCGGAACCTCCCATCCCGGACCACGGACTCACCCACGTCGCCCTGCAGGTCTCGGACCTCGACCGGAGCCTCGAGTTCTACCGCTGCTTCGCGGACATGTCCCCCGTGCACCGCCGGACGACCTCGGACGGCATGCGAATCGCCTGGATCACCGACCACACCCGACCGTTCGTGATCGTCCTGCTCGAAACGACCGTGACCCACGTCCTCGGGGGGTGGAACCACATCGGCATCGGGGTCGATTCGACCGACGAGGTCGACCGCCGGCTGGCGGTCGCCGCAGCGCAGGGCCGTCCGACGATGGGCCCTGAGGACGACGGTCCGCCGACGTGCTACTTCGGGATCATCGTCGACCCCGACGGCCACAACCTCGAGATCGCCTTCGGCCAGGAGGTCGCATTCACCGTGGAACGTGGGTGAGGACCCAGGCGTGCATCGCGATCCCCGACGCCACCCCGGCGTTGATCGAACGGGTCGAGCCGTACATCGGGATCTCACGCACCTCGTCGCAGCACGCGACCGCCTCGTCGGACAACCCGGTGCCCTCCTGACCGAACAGCAGGACGCACCGTCGGGGAAGCGGACGGCCGTCGAGCGGCTCCGACCCCGTCGGATGATCGTCGCCCAGGTTGTCGATCCCGACCACGGCCAGGTCGTGGCGTCGTGACCACTCCGCAAGACCGTCGACGGTGTCGTGGTGTTCGATGTGGACGTATCGGTCGGTGACCATGGCACCGCGGCGGTTCCAGCGGCGACGACCGACGATGTGGACCGTGCGTGCGCCGAACGCGTTCGCGTTCCGAACGACGGTGCCGATGTTCAGGTCGTGTCGCCAGTTCTCGATCGCCACGTCGAAGTCGTGGCGATGCCGGTCGAGGTCCGCGACGATCGCGTCGACGCTCCAGTAGCGGTAGCGGTCGACGACGTTGCGTCGGTCCCCCACCGCCAGCAGCTCGGGGTCCAACCGTGGGTCCTCCGGCCACGGTCGCGGGTGGGGGCCGACCCCGACGGGCTCGGGCCTCGTCTCGTCGGGCGACGTCACGCGAGCGGGATGCCCAGCCGTGCGGCCGCCCGCTGGAAGTCGGCGATCTCGCCGGTCTGCTGGGTCGCCATGCGCTTCGCCAACGACCGCACCCGCGGGTCCTCGGCGTGCTCCGCTGCGTAGTCGGCCATGTGGATGCCACCGCGGTGGTGGTCGATCATCATCTTGATGAACCGCTCGTCGAAGTCGGAACCGGACGCCTCCTGCATCGCGGCGATGTCGGCTTCGGACTGCATCCCCGGCATCTCCGATGGCTTCGACGACATGTCCATCCACGCCATGGCGGTACGGTCCTGGGGGTACGGCCACTGGCCCCAGTCCTCGAGCAGCGCCTCCATGTAACCGTTCTCGTAGGCCTGGAACGTCAGGATCTCCCGGGCGAAGGACCGCACGTCGGGATCGCTGGCCTTCTCCGCCGCGATCGACGCCATCTCCAACGCCTGCTGGTGATGGGTCGTCATGTCCTGCATGAACCCGACGTCGACCGACCCTGCTCCCGGCAGCGTCGCCCGCTGGTAGATCAGCACGGCTCCGACGCCCACGAGGAGGGCGAGCAACACGACCAGTCCGATCAGGAGCGCCGGAGGTGGCCGGTGCAGGCCGTCGCCCGTATCGGGCTCGTCTTCCTGCAGGCCATCCTGGGGAGGTTCCTCAGCCACCCTGCAAGGGTAACCAACCGGCGCCCAGCTACCGTGAGCGTCGATGGCCCGCTCGAGCACCCCACGTCCGCCGCGCGCCGGACTCGGCATCCTGGCGACGGTCTCCCTGGTCCTGATCGCGCTCGCGCTGATGGCGCTCGTGGTCGTCGGCCTGCTCGGCGTCCTCGACCCGTTCGGCACCAAGACCGTCGACCGCTCGGGACCGTCGGTGCTGCAACGGATCCAGACCCTCGAGGAGTTCACCGCGGCCAAGGCGTCGTTCACCCAGGACGTCGACCTGGAGAACGACTCGTTCCTCCCCGGATTCATCAAGGGTGAGCGGGTCACCGCGATCGTCACGGGCACCGTCCGCGCGACGGTCGACTTCGGCGACCTCGGCCCCAACTCGGTACAGGTCTCAGACGACGGCAGGGCGATCCGGCTCACCCTGCCCGAACCGCAGCTCTCCGACGTCGACATCGACGAGGGCTCGGCACGGATCGTGTCCCGCGACCGCGGGATCATCGACCGGATCGCCGGCGTGTTCTCGTCCAACCCGACCGATGACTCACCCGTGTACCGCGCGGCCGAGAAGAAGCTCACCTCCGCGGCGAAGCAGTCCGACGTGCTCGACCAGGCACGCACGAACACCGAGCAGTGGTTGCGCACGTTCCTCGGCGCCGCCGGATTCTCCCAGGTGGAGATCGACTGGAGCCCGCCCCCCGGATGACGAACCCACCCACGACAGCCACACCCACGACAGCCACACAGGTGATCTGGGCGGCGCAGGTGATCGGGGCCTTGAAGGTCTACGGCTCCGGTGAGGCCGAGGTGCGCGCGCTCGACGGGGTGACCGTCGGGTTCGAACGGGGCCGCTTCACCGCGATCATGGGACCGTCCGGTTCGGGCAAGTCCACCCTCATGCAGTGCGCCGCCGGGCTCGACCGGCTCACGGCGGGCCAGGTGTTCATCGGCGACGTCGACATCACCCGCCTGACCGAGAAGCAGCTGACGCTGCTCCGTCGGGAGAAGGTCGGCTTCGTCTTCCAGCAGTTCAACCTGCTGCCGACGCTCACCGCCCGGGAGAACATCCTGTTCCCCCTCGACCTCGCCGGCCGCAGCCCCGACCAGGAGTGGATGGACCGCGTCGTGGCGACGGTCGGTCTCGGCGACCGGCTGGACCACAAGCCCTCGGAGCTCTCCGGCGGCCAGCAGCAGCGCGTGGCGGTCGCGCGTGCGCTCGTCGAACGGCCCGAGATCATCTTCGCCGACGAACCCACCGGCAACCTCGACTCACGGTCCTCCGCGGAGATCCTGACGTTCATGGCGCAGGCGGTCAGCCAGTACGGCCAGACCGTCGTGATGGTCACCCACGACCCCACCGTGGCCGCGTACGCGGATCGGATCCTGTTCCTCGCAGACGGCCGCATCGTCGACGAGCTCCTGTCTCCGACACGCGAGACGATCCTCGAGCGCATCGGCCGCATGGGCCTCTGACCGCCCGGGCCATGTTCCGCTACGCGCTCACCAACCTCAGGGCGAACCTGACGCGCTTCGTCGCGACCGCGGTGGCGGTGATCATCGGCATCGGCTTCCTGGCAGCGGGACTGATGCTCACCGACGCGATGAAGGCGGCGCTGACCGGCGACGTCGACCGGCAGTACGCGGGCGTCGACGTCGTGGTGGAACCGGCGGCATCGATCGGCGGCTTCGGTGCATCGGTGCCGACCGACGTGCTCGACACCGTCCGTTCCACCCCGGGCGTGACCGCCGCGGCCGGACAGCTCAGCGGACCAGCGACGATCGTCAACACGCACGGCGGGACGATCACCTCCCGCTCCCAGGGTCGGGCGTGGATCCCGGCCGAGGCGCTCAACCCGCTCACGATCACCGATGGCCGTGCCCCGAGCGGTGGCAGCGAGGTCGTGATCGACCGTGGAACCGCGTCGGACCACGACCTGCACGTCGGCTCCAGGATCCGGATCACGACGCCGGCAGGCCCGAGCTCGGCGAAGGTCGTCGGCATCTCGAGCTTCGGTCGCAGCGACGCTGTGGACCAGGGCGGCACCTTGTCGTTCGCTCCCGACACGGCGCTCCAGCTGCTGTCACCGGGAAGCCCGGGCTGGACCGACGTCATCATCGCTGCTGAGGACACCGACGCCGTGATGGCATCGCTGCGCGCAGAGCTCCCGAGGACGCTCGAGGTGTCCTCCGGCACGGAGTACCGCACCCGCCAGCGGAACGCGAACACCGGGTTCATCGACGTGCTCCGACCGATCCTGCAGGGCTTCGCGTACCTGGCGTTGTTCGTCTGCGGGTTCGTCATCTTCAACACCTTCTCGGTGATCGTCACCCAGCGGTTCCGGGAGCTCGCCCTCATCAGAGCCATCGGTGGGACACCTGCCCAGGTCCGACGATCGCTCATCCTCGAGGCGGCCGTCGTCGGGTTCGTCGCCAGCGCCATCGGCATCGCGTTCGGTGTCCTCCTGGCGTTCGCGCTGCAGGCGCTGCTCGGCGCGTTCGACGTCAAGCTGCCGGGCGCCGGCGTCGCGTTCAGCTTCGGAACAGCCCTGTTGTGCATGGTGGTGGGCACGCTCGTCACGGTGCTGTCGGTGATCGTCCCCGCGTTCCGTGCCGGTCGCACCAAGCCGGTGGAGGCGATGCGTGACGCAGCCGCGGACCGTTCGGGCACATCGACGGCCCGCGCCGTGATCGGAGGGGCGTGCCTGGCACTTGCCGTGGTGCTGCTGCTCGTCGACCGGTTCGTCACCGCCAGCTTCTTCCTCCTCGGTCCAGGGGCGTTCCTCATGTTCGTGGGCCTCGTCGTCGGTGGACCGCTCCTCGCCCGGCTCTTCTCCGCTGCGCTGTCGGTCCCGGCCCGCCGACTCGGCGTCACCGCCCAGCTCGCGGT
>CAYSCB010000067.1:5630-10955 GCA_964429335.1 uncultured Aquihabitans sp. | reverse complement strand
CCCAACTCGACGTCACATCAGCAGGGCGAGCGCTTCCGTGGCCCGACGCAACCGGGCGTGCGGTACCTGATGCTCGCGACCACGTGGGACAACTTCCTCGTCCCGTACTCCTACGGGTTCATCGACCACCCGACGGTGAGGAACATGACCGTCCAGGATGTCTGTCCGGTCGACCACGCCGATCACCTCGGGATCGTGTTCGATCCGGTCGCGTTGGACGTGATCCGCAACTTCCTCGACCCGCGTGGGGCGAGGACCCCGCGGTGCGTACCGACGCAGCCGACCTTCCCGTCATCGGAGCAGTCGGCACCCGCGTCGTCGTAGCCGAGCCCGGGCTCAGGACACGCGCCGCAGCGTGTTGCGGTCGGTGTGGTGCATCTCGCCACCGATCGCTGCGAGGTCCAGCACCAGGTCCGACGTGTAGCTCAACGAGCCGTCGTCGTCGAAGGTGAAGGTGGCCTCGTAGCTGACGCTCTTCGCCTTGTCGAGCAGGTGCGGGTTCTGCACGAGCCCGAACGTGGGCGACCCCGGCTCCGCACGGAACGTGAGCGTGCGGTCCTCCGGTCCCGCCGACCCACCGGCGAGCAGCGCGATCCCACGGGGCACCGCGAAGCAGCGCATGACCTGCCCGGCCTCAGCGTCCCAGAGGATGTAGCCGGTCTCGTCGTGGAACGGGTCCATCTCCTCCTCGCCGTGACGCCAGGCGGTCATCGAGTAGGTCATCCCGTGCATCGTCTGGCTACCGTTCACCACGACCGGGATGCGCCGGAACGACGCCTTCTCGAAGTAACCGGTCTCCGCGGTCTCGTCCTCGGGGTAGTGGTACGAGACATCGACGCCGACGTTGCCCTCCCACTCACCGAGGAGGGGTTCCAGTGGTCCGAGTTCGCTCATGGGTTGCATCCTCGCGCATCCATGCGGCTCTTGCGTCGGTCACGAGCGCATCGGTCACGAGCGCAGCGCAGGTTCGGTGGTCCCGGCCGCGAGTCGGGCAGCGACGGCCGGGCGGTCGATCTTGGCGTTGTGACGGCGGTCGACCGGGAGGCGCTCGACGATCTCGAGGCGGTCGACCGGCCGTGTCGAGGGGTGTGCGTCGAGCAGCTCGCGCAGCTCGGCGAGCAGGCGTCCCGGATCGGCCGGCGGATCGTTCGGTTCGATGCACAGCACCGCCCGGGTGACGCCGTCGGCGTCGGGGACGCCGACGAGCGCGCTGCGTCGCACGGCGTCGTGCGCGTTGACCACCGGTTCGCAGCGCAGCGGGTACAGCACACCCCGCGGCGTGACCACCCGGTGCGAGACCCGCCCGCACACCCACAGACGTCCCCGGTCGTCCAGGTAGCCGGTGTCGCCGATGCGGTGCCACGCCCCGGCGTCGTCGGCGATCTTGTTCTGTGCCGTCGTGTCGGGCTGTCGCCAGTACTCCTCGCTGATGTGCGGGCTGCGCGCGACGACCTCACCGACCTCACCCGGAGCGAGCTCCGTGGCGTCGGCCCACGTGGGGATCGCGGCGTCGGAGATCTCGACGATGCGGAGCTCGACGCCGGGGAGCGCCCGGCCGACGCACACCCCCGCTCCCTGCTCGCTGAGCGGCCAGGTCTCCTCGACGACCTCGCGGCCGGCGATCTCCGCGACGGGCAGCGCCTCGGTCGCGCCGTAGTCGCTGTACATCTCGCCACCGTCGTCGAGCAGCTTCCGGACCTCGGCGAACAGCGGTCCGGGCACCTCGGCGCCACCGGCGGTGATGCGCCGCAGGCCGAGCGGGCCGATGTCGTGGGTGCGCGCGTGGGCGACCAAGTTGGTCAACACCGCAGGCGACGCGAACATCGAGCGCACACCGCACTCCTGGATCGTGCGCACCAGCACGGCGGGGTCCGCGTCGCCGGGGCCCTTGAGGGCGAAGTCGATCGGCGGGACGACGACGGTACCGCCGGCGGCGAGGCCGATGATCCAGAACATCGGGAACGTGAGCATGTCGACGACGTCGGCGCCGTCCATCGCCCAGTGGCCGAGGACCGTCGACATCATCGCCGCGAGGTTCCGCTGGCGCAGCACGGTCGGCTTCGGTGCCCCGGTGCTGCCGGTGGTGAAGGCGATCACCGCGACGTCCTCCGGCGCGGGTCGGTTCTCCACGGGCCGGCCGGGACCGCGTTCGAGCGAGCGCATCGACGGCAGGCCCGGCATGTCGATGCCGCCGACGACCACGTTCGTCCGCACGCTGCCACGTCCCCATCCGAACGCGACCCGTCCCGCGATCGCCTCGGGTGTCCCGAAGAACACCTCGGGCTCCACCTTGGCGAGGCTGCGGGCCACGGCGCGCAGGCCGTGGCTGTGCGGCTCGATGCCGACGACGACCGCACCGACCTGCCACAGCGCGATGCCCAGCACCATCGCGTCTATCCCCGGCGGCACCATGAACGAACAGCGGGTCCCCTTCGTGACACCGACGCGGTGCAGGCCCGCCGCGAGTCGGTCGGCGCGGTCGCTCAGCTCACGGTAGGTGTGCCGGCTGTAGCGGCCGCGGCCGAGCGTGAGCCGACGCGCCCGGACGAGCGCGACCCGGTCGGGGTCCTGCTCGGCGATGGCCCGGACGCGGTCGGCGAGGTCGATGACCTCCGCAGGCGCGGTGGTCATCGCAGCGTCCCCGTGCGCCGGTCGCACCGCTCGACGACGAGCGCTGTCACCGCGTCCGGTTCCTCGAGCATGGCGAGGTGGCCGCAGCCGTCGAGCACGACCGACCGGTCGACGCCGAGCCGTTCGGCCAACGCGGCACCGACCTTCGGTGACAGCACCCGGTTCGCGGCACCCCAGATCATCGTCGTCGGCACGTCGAGGCCGTCGAGGCGGTCGAGCTCCCCGTAGGCGCCCATGTCATCGAGGACGTCGATCAGCGCCGGCATCTGCTCGGCGCGCCGGTTGAGCGCCACCAGTTCGGGATCGTGGTGCAGGCCTCTGGCGATCCCCTTCGGGCCGAGCTGGAGGCGGACCGTCGCCTCGGCCCCGAGCTTCGGCGGGATGATCCGACGGGCGATCTCCCGGACGAACCGTGTCGGTCCGGCCGCGAGGTGTTCGCTGCGGTGGGTCAGTCCGAGCCAGCCGGCGTCGAAGGTCGCCTCGGTGAGCGGGTTCACGATGACCAGGGCGTCGACGAGGTCCGGGCGGCTCGTCGCGAGGTGCACCGCCAGGTTGGCGCCCATGCAGTTGCCGACCACGACGGCGTCGTGGACGTCGAGGTGCTCCAGCAGCGCCGCGGTGATCGCCACGAGTCCCGCGTGGTCGAGCGGGTCCCCGGGTCGTGGCGTGCAGCCGAACCCCGGGAAGTCGACCGCGATGCAGCGGTGCTCAGCCCTGAGCGCCTCGAGCTGGTGACGCCAGATCGTCGAGGAGGTCCCTCCGTTGTGCAGGAACAGGATGGGTGGGCCCTCGCCGTCCTCGCTGTAGGCGAGCTCGACGCCCTGCCACCTGAACGTGTCCATCGCGCCCCTCCTTCGTCATCGGCCGCCACAATCATAGACACGTGTGTTCACGAAGGCAGGAGGGTCCGATCTGCCGCACGCCGCGAGAGCCTTGGGGGAATCCGACCGGCCAGACGCCGATTTCCCCCAAGATCGGCAAGGTCTGACTCCACCGATTGGCGAGTCACTTGGCACGGCTGGTGTTGGTGGCCGAGGTCTCGGAGGTCGGCTCGGGGTCGAGGAGCCGACGTGCGAGGTCCATCAGCTTCCCGTGCAGCGCCGGCAGCTCGTCGAGGTCGCCCGCGCCGACGATGTTCGTGACCATCGAGCTCACCGCTCCCACGATCATCTCCGCAACGAGTCGCTGGTCCGGACCGGTGCCGAGCAGTCCGTCCTCCCCCTCGTGGGTCGCGGCGACGAGATCCACGAACAACTCCAGGGACCTGCGACGCTGCTCGATCAGCTCCGGACCGGCTGCGTAGACCTCGACGAGGAACACCCGCGCCAACGCCGGCGAGTTCGCGAGCGCCGCGAGGTACAACCCGAGCGCCCGGTCGAGCTTCTCGATCGGCGACTCGTCGCTTCGGCGGAGCTGCTCGAGCCCCACCGCCATCACCGTCGCGAGGAGCTCGGCGTGCGACTCGTACGCCGCGCGGAAGCAGTCCTCCTTGTCACGGAACTGCTCGTAGAACGTCGCCCGCGACACCCCCGAGCGCGCGACCACGTCCGCGACGACCGTGTTGGCGTAGCCCTTCTCCGCGACCGCCTCGGTCATCGCTGCGAGCAGGCGCTCACGTTGGGAGGCGACGACCTCGTCGCGCGACAGCCGGTGCGGGCCGCGGGGCAGCGCCCCTGTCCGCTGCTCGGCCATCCGTGGTCAGCTGCCGACGTGGGACAGGTCGCCGGTCCAGCCGCCGTGCCCGTCGGGGCGGAACGTCACGTACCCGTTGCCGAAGAACCCCGACAGCACGATCCTCCCGTCGGACAGGACGACGAGGTTGTCGGCCATCGGCAGCGGTGACGCACCGACGAGGGTCGCGTGCCCGCTCGATGGATCGACGGCGTACACGGCGGGGGCGAGGCCTTGTGCGACGTAGACGGTGCCGTCCGCGCCGACCTCGACGCCGACCGCGAAGTCGAGGCCGGACTTGCCCGGATCGTCGAAGTGCAACGGGATCGGGTGCACCGCACCGGTCGAGACGTCGATGGAGATCAGCCCGCCGCCGCCGAACACCCCGCCGAGGCCGCCGGTCGGTGCGTACAGCAGGCCGTCGGGGCCGAACCCGAACCCGTTGAGGACCGGCAGACCGGACGCGACGGTCTGCACCGGACCTCCGTCGAGCGGGACGCGCACCAGCGTGTC
The DNA here is from genome assembly GCA_964429335.1 of uncultured Aquihabitans sp. Lineage (GTDB taxonomy): Bacteria > Actinomycetota > Acidimicrobiia > Acidimicrobiales > Microtrichaceae > Dermatobacter. The sequence continues at coordinate 6,140 of CAYSCB010000067.1, read as the reverse complement.
GTGCTCGGCGGCGCCGAAGCCGACCACGACGGCCTCCCCGGCCGGTTCGAGCGCGATCGGGTTGACGCCGTTGCCGACCGTCGCGAGCACCTCGGTCGGACCGCCTCCGGCCGGCAGTCGCACCACGGTGCCCTCACCGGGACAGGTGGCGACCAGCGATCCGTCCGGGGCGACCACGACGTCGTCGGTGTCGCACAACCCGCCGTGTCGTTCGAGGATCTCGCCGGTGGCGACGTCGAAGCGAAGGAGCTGGTGGCCGAAGTAGTCCGCGGCCCACACCTCGGATGCGGATGATCCGGCCACCTCGGCCATCCCGTTGAGGCCGATCGGCGGCACCTGCGGCACCGTCCCGTCTGGCCAGGTCGACGGCACCGTGCAGCCCGCGACGGCCACGACGGCGACCACGAACACGGCGATCGCTGTGGCGAGTCGTCCGGTGGGTCGGATCGGTCTGCTCCCTCGCACACTGGTCCCTCGCACGCTGCGACTGTGCCACACGCCGGTGCCGTT
>CAYSCB010000067.1:0-5530 GCA_964429335.1 uncultured Aquihabitans sp. | reverse complement strand
TCCCTCGCACACTGGTCCCTCGCACGCTGCGACTGTGCCACACGCCGGTGCCGTTGGGAAGCGCCCGACCGACGCGTCGGCCTACCAGTACTCCTCGTAGTGGATGTTCCCCCGCTGCTTGCGCTGGTCGAGCGTGAATCCCCGTTCGACCAGGAGCTGGACGACGCCGACGGTGTCACCGAAGACCGGCCGGCCGTCCTCGCCCTCTTCGGGCAGGCCGATCATCGACGGGTTGCCGCAGAGGAAGACGTGGGTGTCCGATGGATCGAGCACGACGCCGAACTCGGATGTGAACACGTCGTCGCGGATCAGGTCCTGGATGTAGCGCTTCGGGATGTCCGGCTCACGGGTCGGCTGCGGGAAGTAGTGGTAGTTCGCGAACCGCTGCTCGAGCTGGCGGTGCTTGTCGAGATAGCCCAGGTCCGCCCACTGACGCACCGACACCGCAGACACGATCGGACCGTGGTGGCCCTTGCGGAGCAGCTCGGTGACCATCGCGTTCTGCGGTGCCTCACCGGTCCCGGTCGACAGCAGCACCACGGTGGCGGACGGGTCGGTGACCGGCGCGAGCGTGTAGCGCCCGGCGACCTTCGGCCCCAGGTAGATGCGATCCCCCGGCTTCTTCAGCGCGAGCCGCGGCGTGAGGCCCGGCACGTTGTCGGGCGTCGGCGGCACCAGCACGATGTAGAACTCGAGCTCGTCGGCCGCCGACTCATCGGCGAGGTAGCCGTGCTCGTCGAAGATCCGGTGGCTGATCGAGTACGAGCGGCGGACCAGCTTGTCCCAGCGCTCGTCGATGTTCTCCTCCATCGCGTCGTCGACGCGCTGCTCCCAGTAGCCGAGGCCCAGCGACGCGTACTGGCCCGGCAGGTGCGACACCGACCCGTGATCGGGCCGCACACGCAGGACCCACAGGTCCGAGTGCGTCGGCTCGAAGTAGGTGATCGTCGCGTTGTAGTGCTGGTCACGTAGCTCCTCGACCGCGCCGGGCACCTCGTGGCGACTCCACCCGCTCGGCTCCGGCGCTGGGATCGCCGCATACGGGAACACCGCCGTGACGAGCTCGCGTCCGATCGAGGCGCCGGGCGGGCTCGGTGCGTTCGGCGGGGTCTCGTCGTCGGTGCCGAGGAACCAGACCCGACCGGTGGCGAGCGCCTCCTCGGTCGCACCGACGTGGTCGGGTCCGACCGGTCGACGCCCGGAGGAGAACACGACGTGGTCGAACTGCAGGTCGGGGGTGCGGCGGTCGTTGAAGTACGCCATCGGGAACCCGTCGACGTCGCCGATCTGCTGCGGTCGTGAGGAGTACAGCAGCGTCGCGCGGCGTTCGCGCTCCAGGTCGTTGAGGAGCCGGGCGCCGACCGGTGACAGGCGGCGGGGGTTCATGCCGCCGGCGGCGAGCACGACCCCGGCTCCGATGTCCGCGAGGCGGACGGTGAGCTCGACCGCGTGGTCGGTGTAGCCGATGACCAGCACGTCGACGTCGTTCGCCGGCGAGGGGAGCTCGTCGACGTGGATCCTGTCACCGTCGACGGTCGGGATGGTCGGCGTCCAGCCCTCGACGCTGGTGCGCAGGGCGACGAGCACCGCTCGGCCCCGGTAGGACTGGCGGCGGGTGGTCACCACCAGGTCGCCGTCGTCGCCGTCGTTCACCTCGATCGAGGTGACGGTCTCGCCGTAGGAGACGTCGAGTCCGTACTCGCCGGCGACCCCCGGCAGCGCGAGCGTGCTGCCGCGCTCGAGGATCGTCACCCGCTCGAGTCCGCTCTCCCGGGCGAACACCGCGGCGGAGAGCCCGCCGGCGTTGCCTCCGACGATGATCAGGTCGTGCGCATCGGCCATGGCGGAAAGCTAACGGTCCATGTGTCCCCGACCCCAAGACGGGATCGGGGACGCGTGGCTCACGGCGCGTCGGCGAAGCGCAGGTAGGGCTTGAACTCCTCGACGTTGGAGAACTTCTGGCGGGCATCCTCGGTCGAGACCGCAGGCGACACGATCACGCGGTCGCCGGGGTTCCAGTCCGCCGGTGTGGCGATGGGGTTTGCGTCGGTCGCCTGCAGCGCGTCGATCACGCGGACGATCTCGTTGAAGTTGCGACCCACCGACTTCGGGTACGTGAGGACCAGGCGGATCTTGTCGGCCGGGTCGACGATGAACACCGAGCGGACCGTGGAGGTGTCGCCCTCGCCGGGGTGGATCATGTCGTACAACTCGGCGACCTTGCGGTCGGGATCGGCGATGATCGGGAAGTTCAGCGGCGTCCCGGTGACCTCACCGATGTCCGGCGCCCAGCCGTGGTGGTCCTCGACGGAGTCGACCGACAGCGCGATCGCCTTCGTGTTGCGCTTGGCGAACTCCTCCTTGAGCGCAGCGGTCCGACCGAGCTCCGTGGTGCACACCGGCGTGAAGTCCGCGGGGTGGCTGAAGAACACCGCCCAGGATCCTTTCTTCCAGTCGTGGAAGCTGATCTCGCCGTCGGTCGTCATGGCGGTGAAGTCGGGGGCGACGTCACCAAGGTGCAGGCCCATGGTCCATCCTCTCTGCGTCGAGCCGGGTACCTCCCGGTCGACCGTTCCGTCGCCACGACCGCCTCGGCCGTGGCGTCGGCCACAGTACCCCTGTTTTCCTGACCTGTTTGGTCGGGTATTGTCGGACCTGCATGGACGCAACGGTCACGACGCGCAGGTCCGGGTGGTCGCGGCTCGTTCCGACGAGCCTCGAGACGGCCTACCGGAAGGACCCTGCGCTGCGAGGGGTCCGCGGAGCGGAGGCGATCCTGTACCCGGGCGTCTGGGCGCTGTGGGTCCACCGGCTGGTGCATCCGATCTGGCGCCTCGGCGTGCCGTTCCTGCCCCGGTTGATCTCGCAGCTCGCCCGGATGTTGACCGGTGTCGAGATCCATCCCGGGGCGACGATCGGCCACCGGTTCTTCATCGACCACGGCGCGGGGGTCGTGATCGGCGAGACCTCCGAGATCGGCGACGACGTGATGATGTACCACGGCGTCACGCTCGGCGGACACGGCTGGTGGGCCGACCGCAAGGGATCGAAGCGCCACCCGACGATCGGCGACAACGTGACGCTCGGGGTCGGTGCCGCCGTGCTCGGCCCCGTCACCGTCGGCGCGAACTGCCGCATCGGCCCGTACGCCGTCGTCGTCGAGGACGTGCCCGCGAACTCGATCGTCGTCGCACCGAAGGGCCGACGGCTCGCCGAGCGCGGCGCCCCGGTGGACCACGGACTCGACAACGGCAACGGCACGGGCAACGGGAGCGAAGTCGACGGCCTGCTGCAACCGGCATGGCTGGAGGACCACGAGATGGGAGCCCTCTGAATGAACATCCACGACGACATCACCCAGGTGATCGGCCGGACGCCGCTCGTCGAGCTGCACCGCTACGGAGCCGGGCTGCCCGCGCGCCTCGCCGCCAAGCTGGAGAGCTTCAACCCGGGCGGCAGCGTCAAGGACCGCATCGCCCTCGCGATGATCGAGGCCGCTGAGCGCTCCGGCGAGCTGGAGCCGGGCGGGACCATCGTCGAGCCGACGAGCGGCAACACCGGCATCGGCCTGGCCATGGTTGCTGCGGCCAAGGGCTACGGCGCGGTGTTCACGATGCCGTCGTCGATGAGCGTCGAGCGTCGCAAGCTCCTCGCCGCCTACGGGGCGACCGTCGATCTCACCGATCCGGCTCTCGGCATGAAGGGTGCGATCGCACGGGCCGAGCAGCTCAGCGACGAGAACGGCTGGTTCATGGCGCAGCAGTTCGAGAACCCGGCCAACGCCGAGGTGCACCGGCTCACCACGGGCGAGGAGATCTGGGCCGACACCGATGGCCAACTGGACGCGTTCGTCGCGGGTGTCGGCACCGGCGGCACGATCACCGGGGCCGGTGGCCTGCTGCGGGAGCGCCGACCCGGGATCCACATCGCGGCGGTCGAGCCGGCGAAGTCACCGGTGCTGTCTGGTGGGGACCCGTCCCCACATCCGCTGCAGGGGCTCGGCGCCGGGTTCGTCCCGGCGATCCTCGACACGACGGTCTACGACGAGGTGATCACCGTCGAGGCGGTCGACGCGGCGGAGGAGTCCCGGCGACTGGCGCGCACCGAGGGCGTCCTCGCAGGGATCTCGAGCGGCGCCGCGCTCGTGGCCGCGCTGCAGGTCGCGAAGCGCGACGAGCTGGCCGGCAAGCTCGTGGTGGTGGTGCTCCCCGACACCGGCGAGCGGTACCTGAGCACGGACCTGTTCGACGCCTGATCGGTCCGGGCCCGGCCGACCGACACGGCCGCTACCGCGGCTCGCAGATGACCACCGGGATGTCGCGGTCGGTGTTGCGCTGGTAGCCCTCGTAGCCGCTGTAGGCGGCGGTGATCGTCGGCCACAGCTCACGCTTCTCCTCAGCCGACGCGGTCCGGGCACGCATCGGCCGGGGAACGCCGTCGACGGTCAGCTCGACGTCGGGGTGAGCGACCAGGTTCTTGTACCAGTCGGGGTGGTCCCGGTGACCACCCTTGGAGGCCACGAGCACGATCCGGTCGGGTTCGCAGATCGGTGAGGTCAGCATCGTCGAGCGGGGCTGTCCGCTGCGGCGGCCGGTCGTGTGCAGCTCGACCGGCTGCATCCCGAGCACCTTCTTGGGGAACCGGCCACCGCTCACCGCGAGCAGCGCGCGGTGGCTGTGCTCCAGCATCCACGCGCCGATCTCGATCACCTTGTCCGGGTTGTGCATGGGCCCCATCCTCGCGGACCGACGGACGTCACGCGGTCCGTCCGGTCGTCGCTCGCTATCGTCGCCCGCGTCGGGCTGACGCAACGACTCACTCCGGGGGTGCCCACCGTGTCGGAACAACCAGCATCGGATCAGGACATGCTCAACGGCGGGGAGCTCGCCGCACGGACGCTCGCCGAGGCGGGGGTCGACACGGTGTTCGCGCTCCACGGCGGTCACCTCGACTCGTTCCTGACCGGGTGCGTGCGGTACGGGATCGCCCTCGTCGACTGCCGCCACGAGGCCGCAGCGGTCAACGCGGCGGACGGCTACGCACGCACCACCGGGCGCATCGGTGTCGCTGCGGTGACGGCCGGTCCCGGGTTGTTCAACTCGGTCGCGGGCATCAGCAACGCTGCGGCCGACTCGGTGCCGGTCGTCGTGATCACCAGCTCGCCACCGTTGCGCGAGGAGGAGACCGGCGAGCTCCAGGGCGGCCTCGACCAGCTCGGCGTCGTCGCACCCATCACCCGGTGGGCGCAACGCGCGTACGCGGCGGAACGCGTCCCGGACCTCGTCGGTCTCGCTGTGCGCCACGCGACCTCAGCGGTGTCGGGTCCGGTCGTGCTCGACATCCCGATCGACGTCGGGTTCCGGCCCGTCCGGGTCGACCGGATCCCCCCGTCGGGTCGTCCGGTTGCTCCGACACCGCCCGTTCCGGCCCCGGAAGCGATCGCGCAGGCGGCACGACTGCTGTCGACCGCCGAGCGTCCGGTGCTGGTCGTCGGCGACGCGTCGTTGAGCGCTGATGCCGGTGACGCGCT
>CAYSCB010000066.1:0-11012 GCA_964429335.1 uncultured Aquihabitans sp. | reverse complement strand
CCGGTCCGGGGCACCCGTTCTGTTCGTCGGATCACAACCCTGAGGTTGTGATCCGACGAACAGAACGGGAAGGGTGGTCTCCACGAGCGCCCGCTGCGACGACTCCACGATCAGCCTCACGATCAGCCCCACGATCAGCCCCACGGCCTGCTGCGTCGGATCGTCCTCCGCATCGCCGGCGGGGTCGGTCACGTGGCCTTCGGTGTCACCCTGTCGAGGTCACCGGAGGAGGAGGTCGGGCAGCAGGCGTTCTTCGTGGACGATGCGACGTTCACGGTCGAAGACCCCGCGGAGGTCGGGATCCCACGGCGTCACACCGGGCGACCGGTCATCGAGAGGGAGCTCGACGCCGTGGGCGTCGGCATCCGCGAGTGCCGCCAGGTAGTCGTCGGTGCCCATCCGCCACGGTCGGACGCCCACGTCGTGCATGCGGGCGCACAGGGCGAGGCCGGGGACGTCGAAGTCACCGTGGTACAGGACGGTCGTCCCCGCGTCGACGAGTTGTCCGACCAGCAGTTGCACCGCGCCCGAGGGTGAGCCGCCTGCGGAGATGACGGGGCGTTCCACCCCGAGCTGGGCGGCGGCCTCCACGACCCGGGGGTTCTCGGCGACGAGCACCTCGATCCCGCTCGGGAAGCGTGGCGGGTGTTCGAGCAGCGCCATGCGGCTCAGGTGCAGCGGAAGCCCCGCCGCGGTCGCCGCGTCCACGATCGCCCCCAGTGTCCCGAGAACCGGCAGACGCCAGGTGAGTACCGGCCCGGATGTGAGGTCGGTGTGAACACCCGCCGCGTCCCACACCCGCTGGTCGTCGTCGAGCGGTCCGTTCCGCAACGCCAGAGCGCGGGCGACGGCTGATTCGAGTCGCCTGCCGGAGTCGAGGGCGTGGGAGTCCCCCAGGATCTGCGCGGCGAGCTCCACCCGTGACACCGATCCGTCACTCGTCGCGTCGCGTCGGTCGAGAGCGTCGAGCACACGTCGGGTGTCCTCGACGAGCCGCACGGCGGCGTCGACGTCTCTGCCGCCGAGCACTCCGGCGCGGATCACGGCGTCGATCCACTCCGTCGCCCACGGCTCCGGCCAGCGCTGCACCTCGGCTCGGGCCGCCTGTCGGGCGGCTTGCCCCCGCGCCCGTTCGGCACGCAGTCGTGCGGGCTCCTCGGACACCTCGAACCCGAGTGCTGCCAACGCGCCGGGGAGGTCCGCCCCGACGCCGAGCGCCACGAGTGCCGTCTCCAACCGCGCGAGGTCGATGCGTCGCGGCGGTCTGGGGCGGTCGAGGAGGTTCTTCAGCGTCAACCTGCCGGCCGCGTCGAGCCCGGGAACCGCCAGCAGCCCCCGGTTGTCGATCCCCTGACGCTCGAGGCGGTCCCGGACCGCCACCCACAGGGGTGCCATCGCAGGATCCCGCAGCGACGGGACGCTCACAGCAGCCCCAACTGCTCGCCGTCGCCCGACTGGCGTTCGACCACGACCCGGAACCGGGTCGCTGCGGGCAGCAGTCGTATCGACGGCTCGGGCTCGTCACGCGTCTCGGCCAGGCGAACCGAGACGAGGAGGTCGCGAACCTCACCGAACAGCAGGTCGGGCCGCTCCGCGAGGTCGGCCTTCCAACGCTGGCGGTGAGGTGCGGACAGCTCGTCGACCAACTCGACGGCGGCCGTCGTGGGCAGCCACCCGCCGGGGTCGCGATCGCAGGTCGCCGCGATGAACAGGAGCGTGGCGTGTCCGACCGTCCCACTGGCGGGGAACCGAACCGTGGAGAGCCGACCGTCGGGGTCGATCGCGGCAGTGCCCTCGGCGCGTGCTTCGAGCACCAGACCGAACATCTCCTCGAGGAACCGGGCGTCCTCGCCGCGGCGGCGACGCAGCTCCTCCCACTCCTCGACGTCGAGGTCGTCGCGGTAGAGGACCGGATCCTCGACCAGTCGGGCGCGCAACCACGTGCGCCGTGTGCCACGTCGGTCCGCCGCGTCGAGCAGCTCGTCGGCCGTGGCGTCGCCGGCCAACCCGTGCAGCACCGGCAGTGGCAGTAGGGCGATGCGGTCCGGTCGGGTTCGCAGCACCGCGTCGGCGTCAGCGTCGTCCTTGTAGGCGTCCACGCGGTCGTGGAGCTCCTCGACCAGGCCCCACTCGATCATCCAGCGCAACACCGCGACCTGCGCCCGGCGTTGGGTCGCGTCCTCTGCCAGGTCGATCGACGCGTCCGCCGCAGCCGAGCGGACCTTGTCGACGAGGTCACGGAGCGACACGACCGCCGGACCGGCGATGGTCGACGCCAGGGTGAGGACCAGCAGCACGTACTCGAGGTGGTGCAACGGCCGGTCGCTGCCGGTGCGGAGGGGACGGTCGGTGACCCAACCCAGCTTCGACAGCCGCGCGGTGTCCGCGGTGACGCGCAAGCGGTAGCCGAGCCGCTGGGTGAACCACCGGTCGAGGTGCTCCTCGTGGCGTCGGATGAGCTGGAACAGACCGGGGTCGTCCTCGGCGACGCTCAGCGGGCGCTGGAGCAGGTGGCGGGCGGCACGCTGCCGCTCGGCGGGTGCGTGGGGGTCCTCCGCCATCAGCCCGTCTCCTCGCGAACGTGTTCGACGCTCACCGCCAGGTCCGCGAAGCGGAGCGTGCCCTCCTCGGTCGAGACGCGCAGCGTGTCTCCGTCTCGCCGTTCCACCCGGCAGCGCAGCCGTCCGTCGACGTGTTCGGCGACATCGCGGCCGGGACCGAGCCTCGCGAGCGTCGCCCCCACGAGGGACTGCAGACGGTGCAGCGCGGCGGGCGACACCGTGGCCCCGTCGAGCTCCGCCGACGCGAGCTCGTCATCGACGTTCCGGAGCGCGTCGCGCTCGGCCTGCCGTCGGTGGCGCAGCAGCCGACCCTCGACGGAACGATCCGGCAACGGCGACGTGCTCCCCCGTGGCGTGCGGTCACCGCGCTCGCGCAGCGAGACCGGCACGACCGCCGGAGGTGCCTCCGCCCACGGCGTGACGACCGGGACCGGATCGTCGACATCAGCGGAGCTGCTGCCCCAGTGGATGGAACCGCCGAGCCCGAACGCGGCCTGGACGAGCTTCGGTGCGAAGACGGGGTCGCTGCGGTCGAGGAGCGACGCGAGCCGGATGAGGTCGGCTCGACGTGACGCCCCGCCGACTCCGATGCGCGACAGGCGCGTCAGGTTGAGGGTCAGCGTGCGGATCGCCGCGACCGCGTCGCCGCGGAGCTGGACGAGCCGCGCGGGCCGGCCGTCGACGGCGCAGAACCACGCGCGGAGGTGCTCCCAGTCCTCCTCGGTGGTACCGGAACGGTGTGCGACGACGAAGGTGTCGCCGACGCCGACCTCTTCGACGCGTCCGGCGAGCCCGCGCCCGACGTGAGCGACGATGTCGGGCACCTTCGGCATCAGCTCGTCGAGGACCGCTGCGATCGGCCGGGTGATCCGGTGGATCTCGTCGAGCTGCTCGGCGACGTAGGTGACGAGCACCTGGGCGAAGAATGCGAGCTCGTCGTGGTTCAAGTCGTATCGCGACTGCCACTGGTTGAGCGCCGCGAAGAACCGGGTGATCTCACCGGTGAAGTCCTCGTGCGGTCCGAACACCTCGCGTACCCGGTCGGCGAGCAGCTCGGGATCCACCGATCCGACGTCGAGGTCACGGAGGACACGGAGTGCGTCGAGGAGGGTGCGGAGCCGACCGACGGAGACGTCCTGGACCTCCTCGACACGACCGAGGACCGCTTCGACCACCTCGTAGACGTCCTGGCCGGCACTGGTGATGAGGTAGCGGTTCCGCCGCCGGTAGTAGTCGGCGAGGCTCGTCGGGCTGCCCACCGAGCTCGACACGACGAGGTTGCCCCACCGCCGCAGGCTCTCGAGGCGTTCGCCGACGATCGACGGGTCCATCGCCTCACCCCGTTCGGCCAGCGCTGCGGTGACGTCCTCGGGCGTGAACTCGGCGAAGAACGTGCCGGCGAAGACGCCGAGGATCGCCCGGTACTCACGCCACTGCGGTCCACCCAGGTAGGCGAAGAGCTGCCGGCCGACGTCGGCGGGATCGACGCCGACAGCGTCGGTGCCGACGCTGTCGGCGGTGACGGTGAGGTCCCGGTCCTCGGCGAGGCCCTGGTCGTCGGTGAGGCCCTGCTCGCGGGTGAGGTCCTGCCCACCGGCGGTGCCGCTCACGACACCTCCGTGCGGACCCGGCCGTTCCAGTACGAGTGCTCCAGGACGATCACCCCGGCATCTGCGTCGCGCACCACCTCGGTGATCGCGAGCTCCGGCACGGTCGCGTGCGTGCCCCACAACCGTTCGCTGGTGGCGATGAAGTCCAGGTCCAGGTCGACGAGCAGGCCGAACAGCTTCGGGTGGTTGTCCTCGGACACCTTCGCGAACGCGTCGTCGAGCAGCACGAAACGGGGTGCGTGCGATGCGGTCTCGGCCAGCGCATCGCACGACGCCGCCACCGCCGCGAAGAGCGGTTGGTAGGAGACCATCTTCTTCTCACCCTCCGACAGAGCCGTTCCGCGCTTGAGGCGCTCCGGATCCCGTCCCGTGCGGTGGACCATCACGGCCAAGGTGTGCCACTCGCGGTAGTCGAAGATCTTCGCGATGAGCGTCGCGTACGGTGACTCCGGTTCCGCCTGGCGGGCGTCGTCGATCCGACGGGACAGCGCGTCGACGAGGCGGGTCTCCGCGGTGGGATCCTGACGGAGGTCGCTGCGTGTGGCCAGCAGGTCGATCAGCTGGCCGGTCTCGTCCGGCAGGTCGTCGCGGCGTCTCCAACGCAGGCTGACCCCGACACCGTGAGTGGTTCGCACCGAGCGCAGCCGGTCGTTCATGCGGTCCACCAGCTCGGTCGCCGCGTGCATCTTCTCGGCAACCTCGTCCGCGATCAGGCCCTGGAGGAGGTTGCGCAGGGCGGTGTCCTGCTGGGATGACAGCAGGCCGGACGCGGTGCGCAGCTCGGTGTTGGCGTGGACCGCGGCTCGTGCCAGGGGCATGGTGCCGAGCGGGCCGACCACCTCGACCGACAGGGGCAGCGACGGATCCGGTTGGAGGTCCTGGGCGTCCCACCCGGCGCCGAGGTCGGGACGTCGGGAGCGGAGCGCGATGCGGACGCTGTCGGCCGGCGTCGGCGGGGCGTCGGGCACCAGGTCGAGCACGGCTGTCGCGTACCTTCGAAGCCCCGCACTGGTCGAATCGACCGTCGGCAGGCGTCGCAGCGACGGGTCGACGTGCTGGGCGGTTCGCCCCGAGCCGTCTATATCGCTCTCGTCGGTGTCGCTCCCGCTCTCCTCGGTGGCGGCGTCGGCGTCGGCGTGTGTGGCGGCGTCGGCGTGGGTGTCGGCGTCGGTGCCGGTGTCGTCGCCGAGCGCCGCGGCGAGCAGGCCGTCGACCGCGACGACGGCGTGCAGATGATGGAGCAGGGTCATGCACGCGGTCTCGCTCCGGTCGAGCTCCGCGGCTGCCTGCTGCGTCTCGGAGATGGCCACCCCGACGCGCTCCTTCGCCGGACCGTGCCTGTCACGGACGGATTGCAGCTCGCCATCCGCGGCTCGTTCGGCGCGTTCGGTTTCCTTGATCGCAGCGAGCACCTCAGCGGCGTCGACGCCGATCTGGTCCTCGAGCGTGGCCAGCTCGGCGAGCGCCTCGGTGTGCTGTTGACGGCGGCGTCGCTGACGGTCCTCGGTCCGGTTCTGCTGGTTCGCTGCTTCGCGCCACCGGCGGCCGGCGTCGAGCCAGCCGGCCGTCTCCCGCACGAACGACTCGAGCGCGACGGCCAGGTTGTCGGCGTGGGACGGCACCAGCCCGCACGCCTCGGCGGCTGACTGGAGCGCGTCGCTGTCGTGGGGCAGGTCGAGCTCGGCGCAACGACGTCGGGCCGCGTCGAGCCGCTGCGCGTGTGCCCGTTCCGCGGTGGCGACCGCGTCGGCGGCCTGCTGTTCCGCCTCCGCCGTCACGGCGACCGCCATCTCGGCGTGGCGCATGCCGGCGATGGCCTCGACCAGCGAGGTGGTGGAGGGCAGCTCGGTCGCCAGTCGATCAGCTTCGTCGTTCCAGCCCACCGCCCGGTGCCGTTCGGCGTCGGTGGCAGCAACGGCCGCGTCCGCCTCCGCTGCGGTCGCCGCGGCGTGTTCCCGCTGGCGAGCGAGGGCGTCGCGACGGGCGGTGATCCCGATGTGCTCGGCGACCGCCTTGGTGTGGCGACCACGGAGCGGTCCGAGGCGGAAGTGCCCGTCGAGGGTGACCACCGCTGCCGGCCCGACGTCCGGCCCGACGTCCGGCGCGATGTCGTCGGGGTCGATCGACACGGCGGCGAGCACCCCCGCGACGACCTCTCGGACCGTATCGGGGTGATCGGCGTCTTCGGGCACGACGACCGCGAGCAGGTCAGCGAGCGACCGGTCGACGCGGGGTCCGACACCGACGAGCAGTTCGCCGTCGCCGGACACCAACCCGTCGGGTCGGACCTCGGCGGCGAGGATGCCGGATGCCTCGAGCGCGGCTTCGAGGCCAGCGCGTTCGACCGGGGGGAGATCGTCGGCGAAGTCCACCAGCTCCGCGAGCGACGGTGAGGACCGCTCGGCCTGCCACGCTGCCAGCGGCGAGTCGGGAAGCTCCCGTGCGGCGAGCTGAGCGACCAGTGCCTGGGCCTCCGCTGCTGCGATCCGCTCGACGTCGAGCCGTGCATCGAGCGACGCGATCAGCCGCGTGTGGGCCGAGCGGACCGCGTCGATGCTGGCTCGCCGTGCTGCCAGCAGCTCCTCGTGCAGCTCCGCGACGTCGGCCTCGGTGACGGGACGGGGCACTTGCAACGAAGCGAGATGTGAGATCGACGTGATGTGATCGGCCAGGGCCCGGTCCCATTCACCTACCGCGGCTCGCCAACGTTCAGCCTGGATGCGAACTGCCGACCGTGCGTCCTCGTCGTGTCGGAGGGCGTCGGCGTGGCGCGCTTCGGCGTCGGCCAACTTCTCCTCCGCCCCGGCCAGCGCCTCGGCGGCTCGCTCGGCGAGGTCCGACAAGCCGATGGCTTCGGCCACCTCACCGCTGCGTCGTTGTGCCGCCGCTCGTATCGAGCGCAGTGTCGCCGTCGCGTCGGTGTGGTCGAGCAGACCGGTCGGGGCCGCGACCACCTCGTCGGACCCGCCACGATCGACGTCGCTGATCGTGAGCGGTCCGACCGCCGGCGTGGGGCGGGCGGGGAGGGTCACGCTCAGGCGTGCGTCGGCGACGGTGAGCTCCAACATCGCGAGCGACTCGTCGAAGCGGGTTCCCGCGGCGTCGGTGGAACGGGCCGCCGTGGTGACATCGGCGGTCGCGTGCTGGAGGTGCTCGCACGCCTGAGCGTGATCCGCCTCCGCTTCCTCCGCCGCCGACTCCAGCTGGCGGACCTGGGCGCGCTTGTCGTCGAGTTGGGTGACGCTCTGGTAGGCGGGGCTCTTCCGCAGGGCGTCGAGCTCTCGGCGGTGCACCTCGACCGCGTTGCTCCAGCGGGTGATCGCGGCGTCGATCGCGTCCGACTCGCTCTGCGCGCTCCGGTGCGCGGCGACGGCTTCACGGGCCCTGGTCTCGAGGCGTCGATGGTCACCGACGCGATCCACGGCCTGCTGCGCCCGGCTGCGCAGCTCCGATCGGGCGTGCTGGCGGTAGGTGGCGACGAGCGCGTCGAGCGTCCTGACCGTCGCGGTGAGCTGAGCGACGTTGCGGCGGTGCTCCTCGAGCTGCTCGAGCGGTGTCGCCGCGTCGTCGATCGCCGCGTCGGACAGCTGGGGCAACGCGTCGTGGAGGTGCTTCGGCAGATCGACGTCGATCCGGTCGCCGACACGAGGGTTCCGCACGACGTGCAACAGGCGGAGGTGCTGGTCGAGGTCGGCCCCTCCGTACAGCCGGCCGCGCAGGACGCCTCGGTATGCGGCTCGTCGGTCCTCGGTCCACACCGAATCGCCGCCGATCTCGGTGCGGAGCTGCTCCGCGGACAGCGGGGCGCGTCCGCCGCCAGCGATCGGTTGCACGAGGTCGAGGTCGATGCCCGGTCGACGGTCGGTCACGAACCACCAGTGCCTCACCGAGTCGGTGTTGCGGTTCGCCTTGATCCCGCATCCGAACGCGACGTGGTCCTCGTCGCGTGTCATCTCCAGCCACAGGTAGCCGGTGGGCTGCGGTTCGTCGCGGCCCGAGAGCATCCACGAGCGCAACATCCCCGACTGTTCGCCTGCCGCGTCGATGCGACGCACGTCCGCGTCGAGCAGGAACGGCAGCAGCATGTTCATCGCGGTCGACTTGCCCGAACCGTTGACGCCGCGCAGCAGGAGCCGACCGCCACCGAAGTGCAGCGTCTCCTCGCCGTACTGGAACACGTTGATGATGCCGGCCCGCTCGAGCCGCCAGCGATCGCTCACCCCGGTGACGCTAACGAAGCAGAACGGTCACGCCGAACGCCCGTCGGCAGCAGCCGCTGATGGCGACGGAACGAGCATCGGGGTCGCGCGTGGATCGACGTCGAGGGTGCGCCGTGTTCAGGGCTCGTCACCGGCGGGATGCGCTCTGCGTGGAACCCGCCGCGTGGGTGCGGCTGTCGCTGTGTCACCGGTGGGGGTGGTCACCGGTGAGTCGGTGCTCACCAGCGGGCGGAGGTCGGCCACGATGTCGGCGAAGTGGTCGGGGTCGGGTCGTCGGGTGCATTCGAGGGTGACGACGTCTGCCAGGCCAGTGACCTTCTCGGCGATCGCGGGCGCGAGCTGATCGCGCCGGCCGACCACCGCGATGGTCTCGACGAGCTCGTCGGGCACCAGCTCGGCCATGTCCTCCCACCGCCCCGCTTTCGACAGCGAGTTGAGGCGGGCGTGCAGGTCGCCCCAGCCGTGCAGCTCCAGTACGGGTGCGTACGCGGGAGTGGAGCCGTAGAACGCTATCTGGCCACGGACGGTCGCGACCGCCTCGTCGAGGTCCGGGCCGGTGTCGCCGGTGGCCAACATGACGACCACGACGACCTGGAACCCGTCGCGCTGCCTCGCGGCGCCCAGTGCCGGCAGCACCAGCTCCTCGAGTGAGCGGCGGCTCGCGAAGGGATGGGCGATCAGACCGTCGGCAACCTCGCCGGCGACCGCGACCATGCGCGGTCCGACCCCTCCCACGTGGATAGGTGCCCGACCGTGTCGGTGCGGTCCCGGGTTGAACGCCGGGGGCAGGAGGGTGTGGGTGTAGAACTCGCCGCGGAAGTCCAGCGGTTCGATGCCGTCCCAGGCGTCCCAGATCGCACGGATCGCGAGCACCATCTCACGCATGCGGTCCGCCGGGCGTGACCAGGGCATCGAATAGCGGTGGGTGATGTGGGGCCGGACCTGCGGTCCGAGCCCGAGGGTGAAGCGCCCACCGGAAAGGTCCTGCAGATCGCGTGCCGAGGTCGCCAACAGCATCGGGTTGCGGGCGAACGCGATCGTGATCGCCGTGCCGAGGCCCAGCGTCGAGGTCGTCTCCGCCGCGAGCGCGAGCGGCAGGAACGGATCGTGCTTCGTCTCGTAGGTGTTGGCGCCGTCGTAGCCGGCGGCTTCCAGCTCGGCGAAGAGACGGCCGGCCCCGGTGATGTCGGCGACGGGCACCGTCGTGTGGATCTGCATCGGTGTCGACTCCGGCGTGGCGGTATCAGATGGGCGAGGGCGGTCGCGCAGCGAGGTCGGCTCCTCTACCTGCCGGAGGGGACCTCGTAGCTGCCGGGTTCCGGTGATCCGGTGGTGATGCCCAGCCGGTTCCACGAGTTGATCACGATGATCGCGAACAGCAGTCGGGTGAGCTCGTCGGGTGCGAAGTGGACCGAAGCCTGCTCGACCACGTCGTCGACGTGGTGGTCCGCGATCAGGGTGACCGCCTCGGTCAGCGCCAGGGCCGCACGTTCACGCTCGGTGAAGAACGATGTCTCCGCCCAGGCGCTCAACGCGTAGAGGCGTTGTTCGGTCTCACCACCGGCACGCGCGTCCTTGGAGTGCATGTCGATGCAGAACGCGCAGCCGTTGAGCTGCGAGGCGCGCATCTTCACCAACTCGAGCAGCGACGGTTCGAGTCCCGACCCGTCGGCGAGCTCGCCGAGGTGCTGCATCGCCGCGTATCCCTCGGGCCAGGCGCGGAAGAGGTGTGTGCGTTCGTTGGACATCGTTCCGACCCTACCCAGGTCCCCGCTTTCATCGCACTGTTGTTCCGTCCCACGTGCGGCTGGAGGGCAGCACGGCCACCTCCGAACGTGCCGGCACCTCGGCGAACTCGCCGTGCCGATCCCTTCGGCGTTGCTGCGTTGCGGCTCGTGACGGTCAGCGCGGGGTGAGGAACTCGAGGATGGAGTGGTTGACCCGCTCGGGCTGTTCGAGGTGCAGGAAGTGACCGGCGCCCTCGACGATCTCCAGGCGAGAGCCGGGCGCCATCAGCAGCGGTTCGGCCAGCCGGCCGACCTCGACTCCGATGCAGCCGTCGGATTCGCCGTGGAGGTAGAGGTGCGGTTGCGTCGGGGTGCCGTCGATCGCGGCCTCGTAGGCCTGGTAGCCGGGGGTCGTGTGCTCGGCAGGGTTGAGGGTGGCGCGGTAGTACTCGATCGCGGCGTGGAGGTTCGCCGGGTCCCGCAGCGACTCCTTGACCGACGCGATGTGCTCCGGGGCGTCGAAGCCGGGGGACCAGTCGTGCCACAGGTGGTCGATGAACTCGAGGTCGTTCATCGCGACCGTGATCTCGGCCAGCGGGTGCTGGAAGAAGAACATGTACCAGGAACGCCGCAGCTGGGGATAGGTGAGGAAGCCCTGTGCCATGGCCGCCGACGGCGGGACCGACGCGGTGACGAGACGAGACCACAGTTCCGGTGCGAACACCGCGGCGCCGGTGGCGATGCGCGCGCCCCAGTCGTGGCCGATGAGCACGGCGTCGTCGTCGCCGTCCAGGGCGCGGTGCAGCGCGACCACGTCCGCGACCGACGCGCCGATCTGATAGTGGTCGTTGGGGTCGAGCCCGCTCGGCGCGTAGCCGCGCAGCCACGGGGCGA
>CAYSCB010000065.1:0-11065 GCA_964429335.1 uncultured Aquihabitans sp. | reverse complement strand
TGGGACAACGGCAAGAAGTACATCGAGGAGGGCAACCTCGGCGGCAAGGGCTCCGACGTGCACAAGGCCGTCGTCATCGGCGACACCGTCGGCGATCCCTTCAAGGACACGGCCGGACCCGCGATCAACCCGCTGATCAAGGTGATGAACCTGGTGTCGCTGCTCGTCCTGCCGGCGATCATCTCGTTGCAGGACAACTCGTGGCGCTACGTGATCGCCGCCGCGGCGCTGCTGATCGTGCTCGGTTCGGTCGTCTTCTCCAAGTCGCAGTCGACCTCGTTCGGCGACGACGAGGCGACCGCCTGAGCCCCTCGCCAACGTCACATGACGCCGGCCTGACCGGGGCGTGACGCAGGCACCTGACCGTTCCGGGCCACCGACCTGCGAGACTGCGGAGATGGTCGGTGACCGCCAACGTGACGGGGACGGGTGGAGGCTGGGCCCGGCGGACCGGGACCAGCTCGCGGGGCGGGTCCTGCCGCTCGTGCTCGGTGGATACCTGCGGACCTTCCGTGGGTTCGAACCGGCGGTCCGGGCCGACGTCGACATCGAGGACCTCCACCGGTTCCGGGTCAGCCTCCGGCGTGCCAGGTCGCTGATGGCGGTGGGCGATCGGGTGTTCCCGGCCGAGGAGCTGGAGCTGCTCCGTGCGCTGTCGACGTCGGTGATGGACCGCACCTCGCCGGTGCGCGACCTCGACGTGCTCTGCGTCGAGATGCCGCGGCTCGGGCGACGTGTGGTCCCGGAGCTGTCCGACGGGGTGGACCCGTTGTCGGCGGCGCTGCGGGATCGTCGCGCTGCGGCGTTCGCCGAGCTGGTCGACGCGCTCGACGGCGAGCGCTACGCGGTGCTGCTGCGCCGCTGGGAGGTCATGTCGACGGTGTTCCGGGTCGGTGGCGGTGAGCCGGGCCCGGACGCCCGGCGTCGCGCCGGACCCGTCGTCGACCGCCTGATCCTCCGCTCGTTCGTGCGGCTCCGCAGACGCGGCCGCACCGCCGTGGGTTCCGATGACCGGGTGGCCTGGCACGATCTGCGAAAGGCCCTGAAGCGCTTCCGGTACCTGGCAGCTGGGTTCGCGCCCATGTACCCCGACGAGTCGTTCGAGAAGGTGCTCAAGCAGCTCTCGGCGCTGCAGGACGAGCTGGGTCGGTTGCAGGACTGCCACGTCCAGGCGCAGATCGTCGAAGACGTCGGTGCCGCGGTCGGTGGCCGGGCGGGCCTCGTCGCCGGGGTGATCGCCGACTCGCTGCACCGTGACTCGGAGACCGCGCGTGCCCGGTGTGCGTCGCTCTGGTCCGACTTCGACCGCCCGGGTCTCCGCCGCCACCTCCACGACCTCCTCGAGTGATCCCCCAATTCCGAACTCGGCACGTCTGACGTCGATAATCGACGTGAGACGTTCTCGGTACGGGAGGTCAGACCGGGTCGCGGTCCCCGGTGACCGCTGTCGGTGCCGCATGTCAGGCTGGACGTCATGTCATCTCGAGAACGATCACGCCAGACCGACCCGAGCGACGACCCGGTCGACCTGACCGACACGGTGGACGATCGTCGCCTGGCGACCATCCGGTCGCTGCTGGCCAAGGCCGAGGCGACCGAGTTCCCGGAGGAGGCCGAATCGTTCTTCAACAAGGCGTCGGAGCTGATCGCCCGCTATGCGATCGACGAGGCGATGCTGTGGGCGACGGGATCCAGCGCGAGGGAGACGCCGACCGAGCTCCGGCTCGTCGTGCACCCGCCGTACCTCGGTCCGAAGGCCGTGCTCGTGAGCCGGGTCGCCTCAGCGCACGGATGTCGGGCGATCCGCTTCGGCAACGGGTCCGCCCGCGGCGGTGAGGTCATCGCGGTGGTCGGCTTCCCGAGCGACCTCCGCTGGGTCGAGACGCTCGTGACGAGCCTCATGGTCCAGCTGACGGCTGCCATGTTGACGTCGTGTCCGCGAGGGCTCAGCTCGGCGAGGTCGGCCGGCTGGCGGCGCAGCTTCATCATCGGGTTCGCCGAGGAGGTCGGATCACGCCTGCAGTCGGACCGTGAGGTCGCCGCCCGCGACGCGGACGCCGCTGGTACCTCCCCGTCCAGACGGGAGCACAACGTCGTAGCCCTCGTGCTCGTCGAGCGCTCGGAGGAGGTGCGCGACGAGTTCCGCCGGCGGTTCCCGCACACGCAGACGACCAGGACCTCGATGGGGAACTCGCAGGCCGGACATCAGGCCGGTCGGGTGGCCGGCCGCGACGCCGCGCTCACCCGTGACGCGATCGGCGGTCGTCGCGCGCTGCCGGGCGACAGGCGTTGAGGAGTCACCGTGGATCCCCACGCAGCCGTCCGACGATCGACACGGGCGGAGGACCCTGACGCCGTCGCCGTCTACGCGGCGGAGGACGAGGCGATGCCCGACGGCGGACGACGCTTCAGACGCTTCTCCGAGATCCAGTCGTTCGTCGACGACGCGGTGGCCGAGCCGTTCTGGGAGGACGCCTTCCCCGATGCCCCGGTGTCGGTCGAGGTGCTGCGCCGCTCATCGAGCGCGACCTTCTCGGCCGCGCACGTGACCGACGATGGGTGGGACGGCGTGATCTGGATCCGTGACGGTTCGTGGGACGTGGTCACCGTCGTGCACGAGCTCGCTCATGTCGCAGCCGGTTCCTGGCGCGTGCCCGGCCGTTGGGCGTCGGAGCCGGGCCACGGTCCCAGGTTCGTCGACGCGTTGTGCCGGCTGTGGCGCCGTCACCTGGGCGTGATCGCCTACGGCGCGTTGCGGGTGTCTCTCAGCGACCACGGGGTCGGCACGCGCGACCACCACGGACCCCGGTCGACCTCGATCGAGTAGATCTCGGTCCGTTCACGTCGCCCGCGCAGAGCGACGCGTCCCACCGATCGCCATTCCTCTGGTCGTCCGGCCGCGACCACTGTCGGACTCGCCGCCAGGACACCCGACTGCTCGTCCTTCGCCAGGTCGCACAGCCGCGAGGCGACGTTCACGACGTCACCGATCACGGTGTACTCGAACCGTTCCGGGGTTCCGACGAAGCCGGCGATGACCTCACCGGTCGCCACCCCGATGCCGGCACGCAGCACACCGTTCGAGTCCTGCAGGTCCCGCGGGATCGCAGCGGCCGCCCGGAGGGCTCGAGCAGCGTGGTCCGGTTCGTTCTGCGGCGCGCCGAACAGGCAGAGCGCGGCGTCGCCCTCGAACTTGTTGACCCAGCCGCCTTCACGGTCGACCACGGCCACGATGATGGAGAAGAAGCGGTTGAGCATGCCGAAGACGTCCTCGGGCCGATGCCGCTCCGAGAAGCGCGTGTAGCCGCGCAGGTCGACGAAGAGGACGGTGACCTCGCGCCGCTCTCCCGCAGCGGTGGGCTCGTCGTTGGACATGGCGAGCTCCGCCAGGTCCGCCTGGCCGACCTGGCGGTCGAAGAGGTCCCTGAGCGTCTCACGCTCCCGGATGCCGGCGACGAGGTTGTTGACGCCCTCGGCCAGTCGGCCCAGCTCGCCGAGGTCGTCCACCGGGACGTGCACCTCCAGGTCGCCCTGTTCGATGTGCTTCAACGCATCGCGCACGCGGTTGAGGGGTCTCGAGACGGAGTTGGCGGCGATCGCCATCACCAACCCGCCCGAGAGCGCTCCGAACAGCGCGATCCACGCGAGGCGGTCGCCGCTCAGCGGGACCGGCGTGATGAACGGGTTGAGCCCGATCGCGATGAGCGGCACAGCGCTGCCCATCAGCCACGCGAGCATCAGCCGGGGCAGGACGTCACGCCGGTCCTCCGGCAGGTCCGCGTCGATCAGCGCAAGGGCGAAGAGCGGCCGGAAGTGGGCCTCCATGAGCAGGTACAGCAGGGTGCAGGTGATGACACCGGCGAGGGCGAGGACGATCGACACCCGCTGGAGGTCGTTGTTGATCAGTCCGAACACGGCAGCCGCCCCGAACCACGACACGAGTGCCGAGAGCGTCTCGAACGTCGGCAGGGTGAACAGCGATCTCCGCTGTCGCTCGGTGGGCGGGGTCCCGACCCTGACCCAGGACACGGCGCGGCGCAGCAGCATCGCGTTGATGGGAAGCGCCACGAGGACCATCGCCCCGACGTAGATCCCGAACGCGACGAGGTTGATCGTGCCCGAGCTGAGCTGGCTCTGCTCGCTCGGCGGGAACAGGAACTGGAAGTAGGCGACGACCGCCGCGACGCCGAGACCGTTCGCGACGATCTGCAGGAGGACGACCCCACGAACCGTCGCCCGCACCTGCGCGGGCTTGGGCACGTTCAGCGCGGGAGGATCCACATGAGTTGAGTGTACGGGGCGACCTGAACCCGCACCGGAGTGGGCGTCAGGTCGTCGTGTCGGTGAGTCCGACCGGGCAGGACACGCCGGTGCCACCGAGTCCGCAGTAGCCGTCGGGGTTCTTGGCCAGGTACTGCTGGTGTGCGTCCTCGGCGTAGTAGAGCTCACGGAGCGCCGCGACCTCGGTCGTGATCGAGCCGTAGTGCGCCGCGCTCAGCACGGCCTGGTAGGCGTCACGCGACGCGAGCGCGGTGCGACGCTGGTCCACGCCGGTGGTGAGGATCATCGAGCGGTACTGGGTGCCGACGTCGTTGCCCTGCCGGTTGCCCTGCGTCGGATCGTGCGACTCCCAGAAGACGCGGAGCAGCTCGTCGTACGCGACGACCGACGGGTCGAAGACCACGAGCACGACCTCGGCGTGGTTGGTTCGTCCAGTGCACACCTCGCGGTAGGTGGGGTTGGGCGTGACGCCGCCTGCGTAGCCGACCGCGGTCGTGATCACTCCCGGGGTCTGCCAGAAGCGTCGCTCCGCCCCCCAGAAGCACCCGAGCCCGAACGCAGCGACGTCGGTCCCCTCCGGCCACGGCGGTGTCATCGGAACGCCGGTCACGATGTTGTTCGACGCAACGGGCATCTCATCGGAGCGCCCGGGGAGCGCGTCGGCCGGGTCGACCAACGTGGGTTCGTGGCGGAAGAACATGGTCGCAGGTTACGGCCATCGCCGTCGATGGTCCCTGCCATCGCCGGCGGGTCCCGGCGGGCGCCGACGGGGGTCCGCGGACGCGGACGGGCGCCGTCGAAGCACCGTCGAGCGCCGATGGGACGTCCTGCCTGGGTGATCCTGCGGGTTGTGGAACGGCGCCGGGTACGCCACCCTGTGGATCCGTGGCGGTGGAACCCGGCGGGGCGCCGAGCCTGACCGTGAAGGACATCGAGGATGCGCGGGTGCTGCTGCGTCGATCCGATGCGATGTCCCGACGTGAGGGACTCGAGATGATCGACGGTTGGGGCCGCCGTCACCCCGACGCTGACGCGGCCCGTCAGGTCCTCCGGGCCATGACCCTCGCCTACCCGCGTGTCGGTCCACGCCAGGTCGATCCTGCGGTTCGCTTCGGCCGCCTGCTCTTCGGATGCCCACGTGCGGTGGCGGTCGCCGAGGTGGAGGCCGCGTACCTCCTGTCGGCCGAGCGTGTCCGTCGGGTGCTCCTCCACCTGCTCGCGCTCCGCCGTGACACCTCGGGCGTCGCCGCGCTGGGGCACCTCATCGGGGCGGACGGGCCGCAGGATCTGCTGCCATTGCCGACCACCGGCCTGCTGTCGCCCGTGCTCGACGTCGTGTCGGCGCCCGAGCTCGTCCCAGCGCTCGTGCACGTCTCGGTTCGCCCGGGATGGACGTGGCACGCGGTCGACCTGCTGGAACAGATGGTGGTCGACGGTCGCGTCGACGTCGTAGCGTCCGGTCGGATCGTCGAGGGCCTCGGCCCCGTCGTCGAGGAGCTGACCGCGACCTGTGACCGTGCCACGGCGGTCGGCGACGCGACCGTCGATGCGGCGAGGGTCGCCCGGTTCCGCTTGCGCTGCCTCGTCTCGCTGTTCCTCGCCCTGGCCCCCGTCGATGTATCCCACGCCCTGAAGCGGGTGCTCGCCTCTGCGGACCCCCGCGTCTCGGTGATGGGGGCCATCGCGCTGGTCCGCGCCGGTCGAGCGGTGGCCCCGGAGCGTCTCGAGCTGCTCGCCCGCGACCCGGAGGCGCTCGCCGAGCTGTTCGACGGGTTCGCAGCCGACGGGGATCTCCGTCACGTGCCGTCCCGCTGGCGTACCGGCGGTGCCCGAGCCGAGGCGGAGCTGGTCAGGTGGCTCGCCGGGGAGACGGAGCTGGCCACGGCCCCCGACGAGATCGAACACGTCGGGACCGTCGCGGCGGGAGGACATCCCGACGACGGCGCGGTGCACCTGTTCCGCTTCCGGCTGCGCGCACCCCACTGGTCCTGCGCACGGGGCTGGATGATCGGTGCTGCTGGACCGTTCCGTGATGACGGGGCCGCCGCGGTCGGCGTGGAGCCGTTCGCGTCGTCGGTCTACTCGGCGGAGGACGACGACGACCTCGACGGCCACCTCGACGCGATCCTCGAGGAGCTCGGGGCATGGTCCGACACCGACGACGACTGACGGACCCGACCGGCTGGGAGGAGCGGGCGCGACACCGAACCCGCGGGCCATAGTGGAAGCATGGATCGTGACGACGGTCGTCGACCGGAGTACGTCAAGGGGCTCCACGAGGTTGCCGACGTGGTGTTCGCCTACCTGCAACCGGACGGCGGATGGGGCTGGTCGAACACCGGTCTCGTGTGCGGCGACGACGCCTCCTTGCTCGTCGACACGCTGTTCGACGGCCGTCTGACCGCAGCGATGCTGGACGAGATGGCGCCGGTCACGACCGTCCGCCCGATCGGACGGCTCGTCAACACCCACGCCAACGGCGATCACTGCTACGGGAACGGTCTCGTCGCCGGTGCCGAGATCATCGCGTCGCGGGCCGCGGCCGAGGAGATGGATGACGTCCCGCCGGCGCTGATGGCGGCGATGGTCGACGCGGACCTCGGCGACGAGGACCTGAACCGCTACGTGGACGCGGCGTTCGGTCCGTTCGACTTCGCCGGGGCGCCGCCGACGCGGACCTTCGACGGCCGGCTGGGTCTGGACGTGGCGGGAACAGCGGTCGAGCTCATCGAGGCCGGTCCCGCCCACACCGCCGGCGACGTCATCGTGCACCTCCCCGACGCAGGGGTCGTGTTCGTCGGCGACCTGGCGTTCGTCGGCGGGACCCCGATCGTGTGGGCGGGTCCGCTCGCCAACTGGCGCGACGCCATCGACCTCGTCGTCGGCCTGGACGTCCACACCGTCGTGCCCGGTCACGGCCCGGTCTGCGGTGTCGCCGAGCTGTTGGGGATCCGTGACTACCTCGCCTACGTCGAGGCGGAAGCCACCGGACGGTTCCATGCCGGCATGTCGGCGCAGGACGCGATCGCCGACATCGACCTGGGTGCGTGGTCCGACCTGTCGGAGAGCGAGCGCCTCGTCATCAACGTGCACACGGTGTACCGGCACCTGGATCCCACCACACCGGGCCCCGACGTGCTGGAGCTGTTCCGCCAGATGGCCACCTACCGTCGCTGAGCGCGCCGACGGTTCGGCGACGGTGCCGGCAGTAGGGTCCGTTCCGTGAGTGGGGACCAGGATCATCCCGTCCTCGTCGAGCGCGACGGGCCGGTCACGATCGTGACCATCGACCGACCGCAGGTCCGCAACGCCGTCGACGGCCCGACCGCCGCGATGCTCGTCGACGCCTTCCGGGCCTTCGACGCGGACGAGGACGCATCCGTCGCGGTGCTGACCGGAACCGGTGGGACCTTCTGCGCCGGGGCGGACCTCAAGGGGATCGGTGAGGGGCGCGGGAACCGGGTGTCGACCGACATGGCCGACGACGGTCCGATGGGACCGACGCGGATGCTCCTGTCGAAGCCGGTGATCGCTGCGGTGGAGGGGTACGCGGTGGCGGGCGGGCTCGAGTTGGCGCTGTGGTGCGACCTCCGCGTCGCTGCCACCGACGCGACCTTCGGCGTCTACTGCCGGCGGTGGGGTGTCCCGCTGGTCGACGGCGGCACCGTGCGGCTGCCACGGATGATCGGCCACAGCCACGCCCTCGACCTGATCCTCACCGGGCGCGGCGTCGCCGGTGAGGAGGCGGCGTCGATGGGTCTCGCCAACCGCCTCTGCGCGCCCGGCGAGGCGAGAGCGACCGCGGTGGAGCTGGCGAGGCACCTGGCGTCGTTCCCGCAGCTGTGCCTGCGTGCCGATCGACGCTCCAGCTACGAGCAGTGGGGCCGGCCGATCGCCGAGGCGCTCGGCCGTGAGACGGAGCTCGGTCTGGAGCCGATCCGCGCGGGGGAGACGATCGCCGGAGCGCAACGCTTCGCCGACGGCGCCGGCCGCGGAGGCGTCGGGGTCTGAGCGGTCCCACCGTCCTGCCGGCCCGCCCGATCTCCGGCCCGGAGATCGAACCGAGGAGATCGACGTGAGCGAACCCGACCTGTCACCCAAGCCGGCCACGCGGCACACCGCTGCTGTCAACGGTGCGGTCCGTGACGCGCTGCCGTTCGACGATCGCACCGACTTCGAGCTCGCCGAACGTGGTCGGATCGCGCATCACCCGCGCCGTCAGATCACCGGGGCCGGTGGCGGTGCGGTGTGGGATCTCGATTCGTGGAACTTCCTCGACGGCGACGCGCCCGACACGGTGAACCCGAGCCTGTGGCGACAGTCGCAGCTGTGCGCGATCGAGGGCCTGTTCGAGGTGGTCGACGGCATCTTCCAGGTCCGCGGCATCGACTTGTCGAACGTGACGTTCGTGCGCGGCGAGTCCGGCTGGATCGTCGTCGACCCGCTCACCGCGGCCGAGACGGCACGTGCCGCGCTCGAGCTCGTGAACGACG
This sequence comes from uncultured Aquihabitans sp., assembly GCA_964429335.1. GTDB lineage: Bacteria > Actinomycetota > Acidimicrobiia > Acidimicrobiales > Microtrichaceae > Dermatobacter. The sequence goes on along the minus strand of CAYSCB010000065.1, from coordinate 2,291 downwards.
AGTTGGGTGAGCGCCCCGTCGTCGCGGTCATCTACACCCACAGCCACGTCGACCACTTCGCCGGGGTGCGAGGGATCGTGACCGACGACGACGTCACCTCGGGTCGTGTCCGCATCATCGCCCCGTCGGGGTTCCTCGAGGCCGCCATCGCCGAGAACGTCATCGCGGGCAACGTGATGACCCGACGGGCGACCTACATGTACGGCGTGCTGCTGCCCCGCGACCCGACGGGGCTCGTGGGCAGCGGACTCGGCCAGACGACGCCGCTGGGGACCTTCGGGCTGATCGCACCGACCGAGCTCGTCTCCGAGACGGGCACGGTGCTCGACGTCGACGGCGTGCGCATCGAGTTCCAGATCACACCGGGGACCGAGGCGCCCGCCGAGATGAACTTCCTGTTCCCGGACCACCGGGCGCTGTGCATGGCCGAGAACTGCACCGCGGTGTTCCACAACGTCTACACGCCGCGGGGCGCGCAGATCCGTGACGCGCTCGCGTGGTCGCGGTACCTCCACGAGTCGATCCAGCTGTTCGCGGAGCGGGCCGACGTCAGCTTCGCGAGCCACCACTGGCCCCGCTGGGGACCCGAGGCGCTGCATCACCACCTCGAACGTCAACGGGACCTGTACCGGTTCCTGCACGACCAGACGATGCGGTTGGCGAACCACGGGCTCACGTCGCTCGAGATCGCCGAGGAGCTGCGCCTGCCGCCCGCGCTCGGCGACGAGTTCTTCAACCGCGACTACTACGGCACCCTCAACCACAACGTGAAGGCCGTCTACCAACGCTACCTCGGCTTCTTTGACGGGAACCCGGCGCACCTGCACCCGCTGCCGCCGGTCGACGCGGGCCGACGCTACGTCGAGTTCATGGGTGGAGCCGACGAGCTGCTGCGGCGTGCCCGTGCGAGCTTCGACGACGGCGACTACCGGTGGGTCGCACAGGTCGTCGACCACCTGGTGTTCGCGGAACCCGACAACACCGAGGCCCGGGCGTTGCAGGCCGACGCCCTCGAACAGCTCGGCTACCAGGCGGAGTCGGGACCGTGGCGGTCGTTCTACCTGACCGGTGCGCAGGAGCTGCGCACCGGGCCGCCGCCGATCGTGATCCGCAGCGCGGAGAAGCCCGACGTGATGGCGGCGATGACCGTCGAGATGCTGCTCCAGTTCATCGGCGTGCACCTGAACGGACCGTTGGCTGCCGACGAGCAGCTGGCGTTCACCCTCGAGGTCCGTGACGCCTCGCCGGACGGCGGCTCCGGCGGTCCGGGTGAGGAGCACGGGGTGGGCGTCGTCAACGGAGCGATGCACCACGCTGTGGGCGCTCCGCATCCCGACGCGACACTGACGGTGTCCACGACCCACGGCGCGCTGGTCGCGGCGATCACGTCCGGACGTCTCGATCAGCTCGCGGAGGACGCGGCGACGACCATCGACGGCGACGTGTCGGTGCTCGAACGGCTGTCGGACCGACTCGACACCTTCGAGCTGTTCTTCCCGATCGTCACCCCCTGACCCCACCCTCCCCGAACTCGTGACCCACCCCGAACTCGGGTCATCGCGCGACCGCATCGGGTGTCATCCGACCCGAGTTCGACGGAGTGGCCGGAGGACCGCTGTACTGTTCGACGGTCGCGTGGCGTCTGCCACGTCGTGTTCTCGTCCCCACCTCTTCCATTGGACGTCGTCATCGGGACAGAATCGGCAGACCCGTTTGCCCCGCTCGTGGGGCTGAGCCCCTCGGAGGATCGTGATGACCACGCCGCAGACCAACCAGATCGTCGATCGAGCATCTGCCGAGTTGGACCGCCTGGTCGCCGAGGCGCGTGACGGCGCCAAGTCGGCGGAGGAACTGGTCACCGGTTCCATCGAGAACCTGCAGCACCTTGTCGAGGATCTCTTCGGCTGGGTCACCGATGAGCTCGACCGCATGCGTGCACAGGCGGACGACCAGCGCAGCCGCATCGAGTCACAGCTCGCGGATCTGGTCGGTTCCGTCCGGGAGCCGGTCCAGCGGGCGGCTCGTCAGAGTCGCCGGGCAGCGAAGCGCGCCGCGGACCGTGCCGGAGAGGCGGCGTCGACGGCTGCTTCGTCGGCCGCCGATGCTGCGGCCTTCGCCGTCGATGCCGTGCGCGAGTCGTCGCCGGTGACGGCACCCAAGAAGTCAGCTGCGAAGAAGAAGGCACCGGCCAAGAGAGCTGCGGCCAAGAAGGCGCCAGCGAAGAAGAAGGCCCCGGCCAAGAAGGCCCCGGCCAAGAAGGCTGCGACCAGAAAGGCCGCGGCCAAGAAGGC
>CAYSCB010000064.1:0-11112 GCA_964429335.1 uncultured Aquihabitans sp. | reverse complement strand
GGCGTCGCTGCTCATGCCGGGCCTGCGCTTCAAGCCGTGGCCGCTGTTCCAGGTGCAGCGCTACGACTGGGTGCAGGTGCCGCCCGACCACATCGGCCTGGTGATCGCCCAGGTCGGTGCCCCCCTGCCGCCGGGGGCCAAGTCCGCCGTCTACCGGCCGGAGTACGGCAGCTTCTCCGACGTCCGGACCTTCCTCGCCAACGGCGGCCAGCGTGGCGTGCAGCGGCCGGTGCTCCCGCCCGGCACCACCGCCCCGATCCACCCCGTCGGCTTCGTGGTGCTCACGTCCGAGTCCACGTTCGGCAAGGTGGTGTCCGAGGCCACCGAGGCGGCGGTCTCCCAGGTCGACCCGGCCGTGCTGCGGGTGGTGCACATCACCCCGCAGGGCGACCGCGACATCGTCGGCGTGGTCACCACGCTGGAGGGCCCACCCTCGGGTGACATCGCCAGCCGAATCGGCGGCTTCGACGACGTCACCGCCATGGAGCGGTCGGGTGACGGCTCGCCCACCCAGATCATCCAGGCCGTGCTGCGGGCCAAGAACAACCTGCACGACAACTACCAGAACTACCAGGCGTTCCTCGACTCCGGCGGGTGCATCGGCCTCCAGCACGACCCGCTGCTGTACGGCTCCTACCTGCTCAACCCGTTCCTGGTGAAGGTCGAGCTGCGCGAGATGCTCGTCGTGCGCCAGGGCGAGGTGGCCGTCATCAAGTCCTACGTCGGCCTGCCCACCGAGGACACCTCCGGTGAGGAGTTCAAGTTCGGCTCCATCGTGAAGCCGGGTCACCAGGGCATCTGGTCCGAGCCGCTGCGCACCGGCAAGTACACGCTGAACCCCCGCATCTACGAGGCCGAGATCGTCCCGACGTCGATCCTGACGCTCAACTGGTCCCACGCCACGAGCGAGGCCCACAGCCTCGACGAGCGGCTGGCGCCGATCGAGGCGAAGTCCAAGGAGGCCTTCACGTTCTCGATCGACCTGCAGGTGCAGATCCACGTGCCCGACACGCGGGCGCCGAAGGTGATCAGCATGGTCGGCACCATGCAGAACCTCGTCAACGAGGTGCTGCAGTCGGCGGTCGGGAACTACTTCCGCAACAAGCTGCAGACCCTCGGCGCGACGGAGTTCATCGAGAAGCGCGACGAGGTGCAGAGCGCCGCGGAGACCTACATCCAGTCGTACCTGTCGCGCTACGAGGTCGAGACCCGCGGCGTGTACATCCAGGACGTCGTGTTCCCCGCCGATCTCGTCGAGGTGCTCACGAGTCGTGAGATCGCGGCGCAGGAGCGGGCCACCTTCGGTCAGCAGCGTGAGGCGCAGGAGGCCCGGGTCAGCCTGGAGCAGCAGCGCGGCGTCGCGGACATGCAGGCGCAGCTCGCACAGGCGAACGTGTCGGTCGACATCGAGCGCTCCCGGGCCGAGGCCGCTCGTGCCCGTGCCGATGGCGAGGCGAGCGTCATCACCGTCACCGGCGCTGCAGAGGCGCAGCGGACCCGGGACCTCGGCAACGCCGGCGCAGCGGCAGAGGAGGCGTTGGGTCTGGCGCGGGCGAAGGGCTTTGACGCGCAGCGACGGGCGATCGGCTCCGAGCAGACGGCGCTCGTCGCCGCGCTGCGCGAGGTCGCAGCCGGCCACGTGAAGATCGTCCCCGACATCCAGGTCGGCTCCGACGGCGGCGGCGTGATCGGCGGCCTCGGCGCGCTGCTGATGCGCAGCCTGGCCGACCAGCCGGACTCACCGGCATCAGTCTCCTCCACGGACGTGGACGAGCCCGTCCACGCGGTGGAGCTCGTGGAGCCGGCCGGGTCCAGCGAGCCCGCGGGCGACGACTCCACCGGGGCGACCTGATCAGTCGAGCAGTCCACCGCCCTGCAGCGCCGGCATGGCGCGGGCGCGGGCGCGGATCAGCACCCGCGCTTCGAGGGGACCAGCGGCCGGATGCACCCCGCCGTTGGCGGCGACGGCGGCGTCCCATCCGGCGGTGCGTGCAGCGAGGCGCTCCGCGTCGTCGAGCTCATGGCAGTCCAGCCGGTTGCGGTTGAGGTCGACGGTGATGTGATCGCCGTCCTCGACGAGCGCGATCGGACCACCGAGGAGCGCCTCAGGAGCCACATGGCCGATGACGAGGCCGACGGATCCTCCGGAGAAGCGGGCGTCGGTCAACAGGCCGATCGTGATGCCGCGTTCGCGGCACAACGTCGTCACACGTGAGGTCGGCTCGAGCAGCTCCGGCATGCCTGGTGCGCCGCGTGGGCCGCCGTAGCGCAGCACGATCATCGTCCCGTCCCCGAACGAGTCCGGCTGCTCGTCGAGCGCAGCCAGCAGCGACGGCTCGTCGTCGAAGACCCGTGCCACACCGTCGAAGACGCCGTCGACGATGCCCTGCTCGATCCCGGCGGTCTTGAGCACCGCGCCACCGTGGGGTGCGAGGTTGCCCTGCAACAGGCGTAGGCCACCGGTCAGCTTGAACGGTTCGGCGACGGTCAGCACCACCTCGCCGTCGGGTGGTGGAGGGTCGAGCCGGGCGACCTGTTCGGCGAGTGTCTCGCCGGTGCAGGTGAGGGCGTCACCGTCGAGGAAGCCGGCGTCGAGGAGCTCCCGGACGACGACTGGGAGGCCGCCGACGTCGTCGACGTCGACCATGGAGTGGTGCCCGTACGGACGCAGGTTCGTGATCACCGGTGTGCGGCGGGTCAGCTCGTTGAAGTCCTGCTGCGACAGCACCTCGTCCCAGAAGTCGATGCCGGCCGCGCGGGCGATCTCGACGCAGTGGAGCACCATGTTGGTCGACCCGCCCATCGCCAGCGCCACGGTGATCGCGTTCCGCAACGCCGACGGCGTCACGATGCGACGGGGGCCGATGCCGCGGTCGACCAACGTGGTGAGGTGTCTGACGAGCTCGTCGGGGAACTGCTCCAGCCGGCGCGGGTCCTCCGATGCTGGCGACACCATGTGCAGCGGTTCGAGTCCCACCGCGGCGAAGAACGTCTGCATCGTGTTGTACGTGTACATGCCGCCACAGCTGCCGAAGCCCGGACAGGCGTTCAGCGCGAGCCGGCTCCGCCGCTCGTCGTCCGCGTCGCCGGACGCCTGGTAGGCGGAGACGATGTCGATTCGCTCGCAGGTCTCCGGGTCCGTCCCCGGTCGGACCGAGCCGTCGGAGCACACGATCGCCGGGACATCGTGTTCCAACAGCGCGGCGACCGTGCCGACCGGCGGCTTGTCGCACGCGACGACAGCGATGGCCGCACAGACGTCGTTCGCCCGGAGGTGGATCTCGGTCGTGTCGTGGACGACCTCACGGGAGACGAGCGAGTACCGCATCCGGGCGGTGCCGTTGAGCTGACCGTCGGACACCCCCAGGCTGAAGGCGGGTGCGACGAGTCGGACCGGCAGGTCATCGTCGGTGATGCGACGGGCGAGTGCCTGCTGGATCGCCTCCACCTTCTCCGGCACCCCCAGGTAGCACTGGCTCTCACCGAGCGTGCCGATCACCGCCCACACCGGGTCGTGGACGCGGTGCACCTCCTGGCCGAGGAACCGGGCGGTGCCGACCCGCTGCGAGTCGTGGCCCGGATGGTCCGACGTGAACCTCGACATGGCATCGTCCATGGAGGTCACGATCGCGCCGGATCGGAGGTGATGACAGCCCTCGTCGGGGGTGGCACTGCCACTACTACCCTGGAGCGATGCGGGCAGCGGAGCTCGGAGCGTTCCTGCGTTCGCGGCGGGAGCGGGTGGATCCGGCCTCGTTGGGGTTCCCCGCCGCGCGTCGTCGGACCCCGGGCCTGCGCCGGGAGGAGCTCGCCGCCGTGGCCGGGGTGACCGCGTCGTGGCTCACCAAGCTGGAACAGGGTCGCGCTCAGTCGGTGTCGGTCGACGTGCTCGACGCGTTGTCACGGGCGTTGGACCTGGCTCCGGCGGAGCGCGACCACCTGTTCACGTTGGCCGGCTACCGCGTCGATGAACCGCCTCGTACGACGGCGCAGGTCACGCCCGGGCTCCGAGTGCTCATCGATGCGCTGGAGCCGAACCCCGCGTACCTGCTCGACCGGTGCTGGAACCTCGTCGCCTGGAACGCCGCGGAGGAGCGCCTGTTCCCGAGCCTTCGGAGCCGGAGCGAGCCTGCGCCGAACCTTCTCGAGCTGGTGTTCCTCGACGACGAGCTCGCAGCACTGATGGCGGACCAGTCCGCCGAGCAGAGACGACTCGTGTCGCAGTTCCGGGCGCACTGCGTCGACTGGCCCGACGACCCCGATATCGAACGACTCGTCGCGACGCTCCGAGCCAGGTCGAGCACCTTCGCAGAGATGTGGGACGAACGTGACGTCGCTCCGTTCACCTCGATCCGACGGGTCTTCGCCCATCCGGAGCTCGGCCGTCTCGAGCTCGAGCACCACCGGCTTGCCGTGCTCGACCAGCCAGGGATGCAGCTCGTGGTCTACACGCCGGTGGTGGATGAAGAGACCGCGGAGCCATCACCGAACACGGACCTGCCGGCCTCGGTGAGGCGAGCGCCGCTGGACTCGAAGTAGGCCGCCACGGCACGGGCTGCCGCGTTCGGCTGACGTCTCGCCACTGCCCGGGTGATCCCGCGCAGCCCTCGGCGCACCTCGGCGGCATCGCCGAACGCGCCGGCGAACTCCTCGGGCAGTCGGCCGTAGGTGGCGTCGATCCAACGCACGAGCGCCCCCAGGACCCCGTTGTGGGTGGCGCCGACGAGCAGCACGAAGAAGCTCATCTCGGCCTGTTGGAGTGCCTCGGACCCGTCCAGCTCCTCGAGGTCCTCGAGCGCTGCACGAAGCGCGTCCACCTCGGCATCGGTCGCGCGCTCGGCGGCGAGACGGCCGATGAGACCGCCGAGCCCGGTGCGGACCTCGAGGATCTCGTCGAGCAGCTCGGGACCGAACCGACGCATCATCGATCGGACGATCTCGGGAGCGGTGAGCTCCGACGGGTCCTGCACGATGTTGCCGCTGCCCTGACGACCGACGATCAGCCCCATCTGCTCGAGCCGCGCGAGCGCTCGACGGAGCGACGTGCGATTCACGTCGAGCTGCTCGGCCAGCTGCCGCTCGGGTGGGAGGGCGCTGCCGGAGGGCCAGCGGCCGTCGATCACCGCGTCCACGAGGATGCGGACGATCTGCTCGTCGACCCGTTCACGGCGAACGGTGCCGATCGGACGAGCTCCCGAGGGGTCGATATCGCCGGAAAGGGTTGGATGGTCCATTGGTCCAACCAATATACTCGGCTGGATGGGTTGAGGACCCGGACCCTCACGATGGAGGACGACGATGAGCTTCCTGTTGGATCCACCGCTGCTGGTCGCAGCGGGAGCGGCCGTCGAACGCGCGGTTCCCGCCGAACAACGTGACCTCGTGGCGGCCTCCGTCGTCGGCGTCTTCGTCGGTGGCTCTGTCGCCCTCTACCTGGAGGTGCCGGGACTCGGCCTCATCTGGCGGTGGTTCCGGGCCGAGACCAGCCGCGACTTCATGATCAACTCCGGCATCTTCCACCGGCCGTACCGCGACCCCACCTGGCGGACCCACGCGATGGCTGCGGCGGCGTTCGCCACCTACCCGATCTGGATGGCGCTGGGCCGGAAGTTGGGAAGGACCTCGCGGACCGAATCGGGCCATGGCTGACAGGGTCCGACGTTCGGTTGCGACGTTCGCCTCCGCTCTGCTCCCGGCGGAGTCCGGAGGACCCGATCCGGACGCCCTGGCGACACGGGTACGGCACTACATGGACCACTTCCCGACAGCGACGAGGATCGCCGCGGCGGGTGGATTCATCGCCACCGGTGCCTCGATGCGGGTCCTCGCCCGGGGCCGTGATCCCCGGACGCTCGACCCGCCACGTCGCGCGGCCATGCTGCACAAGCTGGCCGGGATCAACTCCGACGCTGCAGCAGCGATCGAAGGGCTCAAGGCGGTGGTGCTGCTGGCCCACGGATCGGCAGCGTTCGCCGACGTCATCTCCGAACGTGCGCTGCGCAACCCACCATCTCGCCCGGACCCGGTCCTCGACGTGACCCCGAGCCACGATTGGCCCCAGGTGACACGGGCCGACGTCATCGTCGTCGGCTCGGGCGCCGGTGGGGCGATGGTCGCTCGCACCGCCGCCCGAGCGGGTGCCTCGGTGGTCGTCGTCGAGGAGGGCCGTCGCTGGAGCGTCGAGGAGATCCGCACGGCTGACCCACTCGACCGCTACGCAGGCCTGTACCGCGACGGTGGATCCACCGTGGCCCTCGGTCGTCCGTCGATCGTGTTGCCGATCGGCCGCGCGGTCGGTGGGACGACGGTGGTGAACTCGGGGACCTGCTTCCGCCCGCCCGAGTCGGTGCAACGCCGTTGGCGTGACGATCACCGACTCCCGCTGGCCGATCCCGACCGCCTCGCCCCCTATCTGGATGAGGTGGAGCGGACCTTGCAGGTCGGCCCGGTGCCCGCCGCGGTGATGGGGGAGAACGGGCGCACGCTGCTCCGCGGCGCCGCTGAGCTGGGTTGGGGGGCCGGTCCGCTGATCCGGAACGCTCCGGGCTGCGACGGGTGCTGTCAGTGCGCCCTCGGCTGCCCCCACAACGCGAAGGCGGGAGTGCACCTCAGTGTGTTGCCGGATGCGTGCGAGGCGGGAGCGCGCATCGTCAGCCAGGCGCGCGTCGAACGTGTGCTGGTCGAGTCCGGCCGGGCCGTCGGGGTGAGGGCCGCACGTCCCGACGGCTCCGCGTTCGACGTGCTCGGGTCGACGGTGGTCCTCGCCGCTGGAGCGGCCGAGACGCCGCTGCTCGCGTGGCGCAGCGACATCGGTCGACATCCGGAGCTGGGCCGGAACCTCGCGATCCACCCTGCACTCGGGACCGCCGGGCGATTCGACCGACCCGTCGTGTCCTGGGAAGGCGTCCTGCAGAGCGCGTTCGTCGACGAGCTCCACGCCTCGGATCGGGTGCTGATCGAGGCGACGGCCACCCCGCCCGGGATGGGATCGATGATCCTCCCCGGCTACGGAGCGGGTCTCCTCGAACGGATCGACGACGCCGCCAACTTCGCTGTGCTCGGCGCGATGGTCGGTGACGAGTCCTCGGGGAGGGTCCGCCGGCACCGGGGACGTGCGGTGATGACCTACCGGCTGCACCCGGACGACGCCCGCCGTCTGGTCGTCGCGCTCTCGGCGATGGGTCGGATCCTGCTGGCTGCCGGAGCCGAGGAGGTGATCACCGGGCTCCCGGGCCACGCCCCGGTGCGCAGCGTCGAGCAGCTCGACGGGGTACTCCGTGACGCCGATCCCCGCGGGATGCACCTCGCGGCGTTCCATCCGACCGGTACGGCGCGCGCCGGCGGCGATGCCCAGCGCAGCCCCGTGGACGAGCACGGTCGGTTGCGTGGCGTGGCGGGCGTCCGGGTCGCTGATGCATCGATCGTGCCGAGCTGTCCCGAGGTGAACCCGCAGGTCACGATCATGGCGCTGGCGCTCGCCGTTGCGGATCAGATGCTCGCTGAGGTGTGATCCGGGCGTCGTCGGCCTCGTGCCGGCGCGACTGCCCCCGTTCTGTTCGTTGCTTCACATCGCTGAGGTTGTGATCCGACGAACAGAACGGGAGTGGTGGTCTGGAGCGGGTGACGGGAATCGAACCCGCATGACCAGCTTGGAAGGCTGGGACTCTAGCCATTGAGCTACACCCGCGGGCCTGTCGGGACAGGACCCGCTCACGGTAGCGCGGCTCCGGTCGACCGGATGGCGTACCTTGAACGGTGATGATCGAGGGATTCGCCGTAGAGGTGGTCGACGACACCATCCGCATCAGCGGGGACCTCGACGCGCAGACCGCCGGTCACCTCAACGAGGTGATCGCGTCGCAACTCGCCGCGGGTCGCGACGAGATCGTCCTGGACCTCGCCGCGCTCCAGTTCCTGGACTCCAGCGGGCTCCGCTCGATGGTGCTCGCCCGTGGTGCGGACGGCAACGGCAAGGTGGTGCTGCGGTCGCCGTCGACGTCGGTGATGCGACTCCTCGAGATCACCGGGCTGGCCGAGGTGTTCGACATCGAACGGTGAGCGACGCGCGGATCAGTGCTGGACGACCCACGCGATCACGAGGCTGCTGCCGTTGATCGCCCAGTGCAGCAGCATCGGTGCCAACAGGCTGCCGGAACGGTTCCGGAGCCAGGTGAACATCAGTCCGGCGCCGGCGGTCGCCACGACGCTCGCGCCGATCGCCACCGGCGTCCCGAGGCCGAGCGGGAGATCCTTCAGCGCCTGGTTGCTCGCTGCGAGGTCCAGCGACGGAAGGACGTGCCACAGGCCGAACAGCAACGCGGCGGTCACATCGGCCCGGATCGCCCAGTTGCGCCGGTGAGCGAACCGGCGTCGGAACATCGCAGGAAGCACCCCGCGGAACATCGTCTCCTCGGCGAGGACCGTGCCGATCGGTATCTCGACGCCGACGTGCAGGAGGAGCCCCAGGAGCGTGAGCTCAGCGGCCCGCTCGTCGTGGAAGAGCTCACGCGTCGCGGGCAGCGCCGCTCCGAGGGCTTCGGTGCCGATGACCGCCATCGCCGCGATCCCACCCCAGCGGACCCCGTCGACCAGACGGTCCCGGGACAGTCCCAGCTCGTCGAGCCGACACCGTCCGAAACGACGAGCCACCCAGACGAGGGAGGCAGCGACACCGATGTTCCACGGGATGTACGCCCAGGACGGCAGCACCTCGTTCGCGACCACGTTGGATCCGATGAGGACCCCGATCGCTCCGAGGACCGGCCCGGTCTCGGGGTTCGCGTGGTCCGGGCGGTTCGACAGCGGATCCCACCAGGCGGGCCCGCCGTGATCGTGTGGCTGGATGCGTTGTGTCACCTCGCCATCGGTCACCCGGTCGGACCGGGCGTGACATGCGGAGCGGATCGGTCGGCGGATCGGTCGGTGGACCGTGGCCGAGCGTACGAACCGAGGCCGGACTTGCTGATCCACGCGGGACCTGCCGTGCGACCCGACAAGGTCGTGCCGTCGACGGTGACGCCGTCGGTCGACCGCTTCGCTGCGACCGCGCCCTCGTGGCCTGCGGTGCCGTCCACGCCCTTGATCCGCTCGGCCCGCTCCTTCTCCAGGCGCCGCAACACTGCTTCGACCCGTTCGAGTTGCTCCTCGGAGTAGGGGAACCGGTATCCCTCGGCCACGAACCGTGCGGTGTCGGCCCGGTAGTCGTGGCCGGTCGAGCGGAACTCGCCCGGAGCGTTGCGCATGGCGTTGGCGGCGTCGATCAGCGTCTGCAGGAACGTGACCACCGGATACCAGCGTTGACCTTCCGGCACGTTGCGGCCCCTGGGCTCCCCCAACCAGTCAGGGGAGCGGAACAGGATCGACGGATCGACGTGGGTGATCGGGTCGTTGTCGTGGCTGAGCTGCACGACGCGCAGCGCGTCGCGCTCGGTCGGGCTGAGGCGCTCCAGCTCCTCCCATCGGTCGAACACGCCGACCGTTCCGGGTGGCGTCATCGCCCCGGGGCGGTCGAGGCCTGCCTTGGACCACCGTGCCAGGTGCGGCATGCCGAACCAGAGCGCCCGGTCGATGGTGTAGGCGTCCAGGCCGGCGATGCCGGACTTCATCACGACGTCGGAGGACGACCAGGCGCCCAGGCTCTCACCGAAGACCAGCACCTCCGGCCGGTCGGCCGGATCCATGCCCATGAGTCGCTGGTGGACCCCGAGCACGAGCGTGCGGAACTGGCGACGGCCCTGGCGGACCTTCTGCAGCGACAGGAAGGACGGATACCGCCCGTACTGGACGCACACCGTCGCGATGTCGCCGCGGGCGAAGAACTCCGCTGATTCCTGCACCGTGTGGTCCACCCATCCGGTCCCGGTCGGGGACACGAGCAGCAGGTACCGCCGGTCGAAGGCCCCGACGCGCTCCATCTCGGCGAGCGCGGTCTCGGCCCGCGACTGCGAATGCGTCGGGTGGTCGTTGAACCCCACGTAGATGCGGATCGGGGTCCGAGCGTCGGTCTCCTCGAGCGTCGAGTCGATGAGGTCGGCATCGAGGGCGTCGAGCACGAAGCGGCGGCCCTGCTGACCGAGCTCGTCGAACGAGGCGAGGCTGTCGGGAGAGCCTGAGACCAACGGGTTGGTCGGCGCTGTTGCGTAGCCCGGATCGACCTTCTCGTTCGCTCGGCCCACGTAGGAGATGCCTGCCCAGTACAGACCCGTCACCGCGCCGCTCCACAGGGCGGCGTTCACGACACGACCCAGCGCGTTGCGTGTGATGCCCGGCCCGAAGTAGCCGATCCACCCTCGCCGGGTCAGCCGGAACGATGCTGCCATGCCGGTCCCGAGCGCGGTGACAGCGGCCGTGTTGGCGAGCGTGCGGGGAAAGGTCAGCGACAGCTGGTCGAAGTCGTCGGTGAAGAACTCACGGCGCTCGACCAGGTAGTGGCGTGACGCGTAGCCGGCTGCGGCCAGCGACACGCCGGTCGTGATCGCCAGCCGCTGGAGGCTCCGCGAATCGGCGCCCTGGCCGGCCCGAACCCTGGAGAGGACGTCGTACATCGCGCCGCCGGCAGCGCCGATCGCGAGGAGCTCGCCGGTCAGTCGGGACACGCCCGCCGGCCAGCGCTGGTCCTCAGGTGCCGGAGCGGAGGCCAGTGCACGGCCGCCGGCGATCATGGCCGCACGGGCTGCGAGCCGCACCGCCAGCGAGGAGCTCCCGAACGTCACGCGGTTCGTGATCCGCTCGACGGCGGCGCTCACCCCGCGGGCGGCGAGGATCGACAGTCCGCTCACGGCGCCCTGGTGGAGCGAGGTGCGTGGCATCAACGACGGTTGCACCGACCGGATGAAGCTCGTCGTCTCGAGGGGTGCGCCCGGTGAGGAGGTCAGCGGTGCGACCACGCCCAGCACCGACTCGGCCCGGGTGATCCACGACGCCCCCGACGGCGCACCCTCCAGGTCGATGTCGGCTGTGCCGACGGCCGGAAGGTCGGCGAGGTCGTCGCGGGATCGGCCGGCTTGCTCGTTGAGGTTCGACACGTCGGCTCCTGCGGCACGGATGGTGTTCGGTTGGTCGGGACGGCGAGATTCGAACTCGCGGCCCCCGGCTCCCAAAGCCGGTGCGCTA